>JANPJI010000473.1:0-1766 GCA_031425425.1 Rubricoccaceae bacterium | reverse complement strand
GCCGACGTGTCGGCGTACCACCGGGCCGTCGAGCGCTGCGAGACGCCCATGATCGCGGCGAAGTCGGCGGCCGTGCGGAGCGCGCCGACGAGCGCGCCCTGCGCCTCGGCGGGGGCCGCGCGGCGGACGACCCCGCGCGCGACCGGGTCGCCGTCGAAGGCTGTTCCGCGCCCGTCGCGCGTCGTCAGGAAGCCGAGCGTGTCGGTCTGGGCCCCGTTGCGGCGGTCGCGCTCGTAGATCCCGCGGAGCGCGAAGACGGTCTTGAACCAGAAGTTGGGGCCGCCCGAGACGAGCCCGCGCGCGCCCGTCGTGCGGACGACGTCGCCGGCGGCGTCGAGAAAGAGCGGCGTCGCCTCGGCGGTGAGGAAGCGCGCCTCGCCGTCGATGCCCACCACGTCAGGGGCACGCCCGAGCGAGGCGATCCGCTGGTCGAACAACTGCGCCCGGGCCGTCGTGAGCAGCAGCGCCGTGGCGGTCTCCCACTGGCCGGTCGTGAGAAAGGCCGGAACGGTCTCCATCGTGGATCCGACCGAGGCGGGCTCCAGGCCGGGAAGGCCGGGCAGCAGGACCGTCCGGTTCGAGTCGGCCCGGACGACGAGAGCGTCGAGCGAGAGCAGCGCCCAGTGGAGGGCGGCGTTGGTCCGCTCGTCCTGCGTCGAGATCGGCGCCGCGTCGAGGAGCGCTGCCATGCGGGCCGAGCGGGCGTCGCGGAGCGCGTCGGCCTGAGCGAGCG
This sequence comes from Rubricoccaceae bacterium, assembly GCA_031425425.1. Lineage (GTDB taxonomy): Bacteria > Bacteroidota > Rhodothermia > Rhodothermales > Rubricoccaceae > DASVSE01. Next base: position 1,033 of record JANPJI010000473.1, on the reverse strand, counting down.
CAGCGCGGGCCGCCTGTGCTGCCGCGGCGGGCGTCGCGCCGGTCGCCACGACGAGGCGCCCCGGCGTGTCGAAGGCGACCTCGCCGAGGGCGAAGACGGGATCCGCGTCCTCCGGCCCCGGCACGGCGGCCGCACGCGTTCCGCGGACGGCTCCGTCGTCAGACACGACGGCGGTCCACACGGCCACGCCCGTCGTGTCGGCCAGGCGGTCCGTCCGGGCAAAGACGAGTGCGCCGCTGGCCTGTCGGACCGTGTAGCCGTCCGCCGCGCCGCGGTCGCCGGCGAGCGGGCGGAAGCCGACCGTCCCGATGGAGTCCGGCACCTCGACGAGGAGCGCGCCACGGCCGTCGAGCAGCGTCACGCGCTCGGAGAGGTGGGGGCGCGCGGCGCGCTGGATCTGCGCCAGGATCCGGCTCAGGACGCCGCCGGTGTCGGGCGGGGCGTAGGAGCGGACGGCGAAGTCGGGGCGGGCGATGCCGCGGGCGCGGCTTTCGGGGCCGAGGTCCGCCGAGTCGGCGTCGAGGTGCCATGCCCAGGCGTCGAGCACGCGCTGCCCGCCGACCGTGAAGCCGGCTCCGGGAATGCCGGCGGGCGCGGCGAGCCCGTCGAGCCATGCGGCCCCCGCGCCGTCGGTCTGGAACGTCGTCCGCGCCTCGGCGAGCGAGTCAGCCGGGGGCGTCGCCTCGATGGCGAGCGCAGCCAGAGCCGGCGGCCCGCCCTGCACGAGGCGCGTATCCGGCTCGTCGCCCGCGCAGGCGGAGGCGAGGAGCGCGACGGCGAGCAGGACGAAGCGGAGGACCAACGGGGGAGGCGAGAAGATGGACCGCAGGAGCGTAGGAATGCAGGAGCGCAGGAAAAGCGAGGCGGTTCAGGAAGAGGCCTGCGATCGTGCGCTCCGGCGCTCCTACATCTCCCGCTCCCCTTGGCTCTGTTTGGAAACACGGTTGCGCGCGTTCTCTCAAGAATCGTCATTCCCGCGAAGGCGGGAATCCACGTTGTTTCTGGCGTCCGATGGATCCCCGCCTGCGCGGGG
>JANPJI010000472.1:0-2627 GCA_031425425.1 Rubricoccaceae bacterium | reverse complement strand
CCCGCCGGCCGAGATCGCGACGGCCGCGTCGGTCGCGAAGTCGCCCTCGAGGTTGGCGACGACGGCCTCGAACGTGACCCGCTGGCCCTCGACGACGAAGTCCGGCGCGATGATGGTCGTCGAGACGTCGGCGGCCTGGCGGATCTCGTGGACGACGAGGGGGGTCCGGATCGGGGGGTTGAAGTCGAACACGATGTCCGCGTCGTTCTCGATGACGGTCCCCGATGGGAGCCCGGCCCGGGGCCGGACGAGGTACGTGATGTAGCCCTGGCCCTCGGGGGACGTCACGTTCGGCGGGAGGTCGATCCCGACGAACCGGAACGTGACGACCTGGCCCGAGACGGTGTAGGAGAACGTCGAGTCCGACGAGGTCGCGAGGATCTCGAGCGAGGCCGGGTCGAGGTCGGCGTCGAGCGTGTCGGTGACGGTCACGAATTCGGCGTTGGCTGTGGCCTGGGGGAGGTTCTCGAACTGGATGGTGTAGGGGATGGGCTCGGTCGCGTCGGCGACTGGGACGTAGTACCGGACGCACCGGGTCTGCGGCTGGCCGTCGACCACGACCGTACCAAACTGGCAGTTGGTCGTGGCATCGGTCGTCTTGTCATTCGGGTCGGCCGGCGCCTCGGGCGGACCGCACGACACGCCGGCCCCGCCGCCGCCGCCCGCGCCGCCGCCCGCGCCGCCGCCCGCGCCGCCGCTGCCACACCCGTCCCCGCCCGCCCGTGGGCTGCCGCTCGAACGCTCGATGCCCCGGCCGGCCTCCGCCAGCAGCCTCTGAATTTCACTCACATTCGGGCCGGGCGGGTTCGGGTTCGGGAGCGTCGGCGGTGGCAAGGGGGCGTTGGGAATGAAGTTCTCGATGTTGCTCCGCATTGCGCAGATGATCCCGGCGCTTCGTCCGGCTCGGGATATGCGGTTGTTACTCGCCGTGTTGGCGACGCCAACCGCACTCAGGATTTTGTCACACTCCCGAACAATCGACCCGTTCTGGACGCGTCCGGGCGTCTCCGGCTCGGCGAGCGCGTCGTACTCGGCGGCGAGGAGCGCCCGGACGGCCGGGGACGCCCGGGCAAGGTCGACCCGGTAGGCCAGTTCGAGGTCGATGTAGTGCCAGCCGACGTAGCGGTCGAGGGAGGCCTCGAAGGCGGCGTGCGCCTGCGCGGCCAGCCCGGCCGGCGTCGCGACCGTCGCGTTCATCCCGGCGAGCACCCGGGCCAGGAGGGCGGCCGTCCCGCCGACGTACCGCGTCTGCGACTGGAGCGCCCCCTCGACGCCGGCGCGGACGGCCCCGGCATCGGCGGCGTCGACCTGCGCGAGGTACGCGGTCAGCGGCGCGTTGCCGGTCGTCCGGACGGTGCCCTCTAGGATGAACCGGGCGCGGCCGAACGACGTGTGCTGGACGACGAACACGGTGAACAGCCGGTCCTGCCCGAAGGGGATACGCGGGTCGTCCGGGCCCGTCGGCGTCTGCTCCGGGAAGAGGACGTCCGCCGGGGCGATCCGCTGGCCGACCGAGAGCGGCACCGGAGTCCTCGGAGAGGCGCGCGCGTACAGGAGGGCGGGGCCGAGCGGGTTTGCTGCCGTCTCGGACTCGTAGAACAGGACGCCCGACGAGAACGGCGTCCCCGAGGCGACCGCGAACGCGACGAGCGACGTGTCCTCCCGGCCGGCCGCGGCGAACGTGTACGCCGGCTCCTCGACGTTGGAGACGTTCCAGACGTTGTAGTGGCTCCAGTTGTACCCCGTCCCCGGCGGCCGGACGCGCATCCCGCGGACGACCGTCGGGAGGACCTGGATGTAGCTCACGAACGGGCGGACCGTGACGGGGACCGTCTCGTTCGGCTGGCCCGGCCGCTCGACGACGAGGTCGTAGAGCCCGAACGCCCGCGGGCTCGTGAGGTCGAACCGGGCCTCCTTCAGCGTGCCGGTCCCGACGACGACGGCCGGGATCGTGCCCAGCGAGTCGGGGTCGAGGCACGTCGTGCACTGGAGCCGCGCCGCCGTGATCCCGGCCGCGCCGGGGCCGGTCAGGAAGATCGACCGGACGTTCCCGTTGACGGGCGTCGTCGTGGACACCGTGATCGCCCCGCCGGGCGCCGTCGCCACAGCGCGGACGACGAGCGAGCGCTCGTCCGCCGCCCGTTCGGCCACGAACGCGATCCCGTCCGGCGCCCCCTGCGCCACCACCTGGCTGAACCCGCCCGTGATCACCTGCCCGCTCAGGAGCACCGTGAACTGGTCGCCCACGGCCGGCGTGTAGCCCGGGCGCACCCGCACGATCAGCGCGCCGGCGAGCCGGATGTTTACGGATCCCGACGAGAATAGGACGTCGAGCGTGTCGCTCCGGCCCCCCGCGTCCACATCGATCACGAGCTGCGGGCTGCCCAGCACCTCTGACGGGAGGTAGGCAGCCTCGAACGTCAGCCGGGCCAGCGGCACGGCCTCCGTCCCGGGGCTCACCGTGCCCTGGATGTCGAGGGCGCGGGGGATGCCGAACCGGCCCGTCCCGGTCAGGGTCACGCCGTCGGGGACGGTCTGCGAGCCGGGGCCGTCGAGGTCGAGGCGGTGCACGTCCGAGCGGATCTCCGAGCCGGGGAGGCTCCGGAGCAGACCGTCGAAGTTCGTGT
>JANPJI010000471.1:0-4693 GCA_031425425.1 Rubricoccaceae bacterium | reverse complement strand
GCCCACGAGGCCGTCGCGCCGTCGACGCGCGGGCCCGAGAGGCGGTCCGTGTTGTACGAGTCGAGAATGAGGCGCGCGGCGTCCGGCATCCAGTCCTGGTTGACGTCGAGGTTCTCGCGCGGCGTGATCCGGACGACCTCGTTGTTGCGGACCCACACGTCCACGTTGATGCCGGTCCCGCCGAAGTCCGAGATCGTGGGCGTCTTCGACATCTCCCACGTCCGCGCCTTGAAGCGGAAGTAGTCCTCGGTCAGCGCGCCGACGGGGCAGATGTCCGTGGTGCACATCGAGTACGGGTCGTCGAACGTCTGGCCCGGGGCCGTCATCGGGTGGTTGCGGTCGCCCCGGTTGACGATGGTGAGCTGGTGCGTCTCGGTCACCTCCTCGGTGAAGCGCGTGCAGCGCGTGCAGTTGATGCAGCGCTCGGCGTCGAGGACCACGTTCGGCCCGAGCTGGACGCGCTTGGGGCGGTGGACCTTGTCGAACTCGAAGCGCGAGCCCTCGGGGCCGTACTTGTAGGCCTGGATCTGGAGCGGGCACTGGCCGGCCTGGTCGCAGATGGGGCAGTCGAGCGGGTGGTTGACGAGCATCAGCTCGAGGTTGTCCGCCTGCGCGTTCGCGACCTCTTGGGAATCGTTCTGCGTGTGGACCACCATGCCGTCGGTGAGGTCGAGCGCGCAGCTCGCCATGAGCTTCGGGAAGTACCCGATCTTCGGCGAGCCGTCTTCCTCCAGAACCGGCGCGTTCGTGGCGCGGTCCATGACCGGCGTGCCGGCCTTGACGAGGCACTGCCGGCAGTTGGCCGGCACGGAGAGCGCCGGGTGGTAGCAGAAGTGCGGGATCTCGGTCCCGCGGTCGAGGCAGTACTGGAGGAGCTTGTCGCCCGGCTCGAAGCTGTGCGTCTGCCCGTCGATGGTGACCTGCGGCATGGAGAGGGGGAGCGGGAAGCGGAGAGCAGGCAGCGGGGAGGGAAGATCGCGCCGGGGCGAAGCGTCCGGCCTGCGTTCAGCCCCCGCTCCGCGCTCAGGTCCGGGTTTGCCCGGCCGGCTCGCCGTATCCCGCGTGTCAGCGCGAAATGCGGGCACCCGTCGCCATCAGGGCGACAGCGCGGGACGGCTCGGTGATGGCGGCGACATCGGCGGCCGAGGCCCCGGCGTCCTCGGCGAGGTGGCGGCGGCGCTCGACGGTCTCCTCGGTCACGCGGAGCGTCCCGACGACCTCGGCGTGCCGGCCCGCGGCGTCCATCGGGAAGACGACCGTCTCGTTCTCGTCGGCGCCCTCGTCGTGCGTCATCACGCGGAGCGTCTGGCCCTGCGCCGTCGAGAAGGTCAGCCAGCAGCCCTTGGCCTGGCACACCTGCCGGATCGTGCCTGCGACGCGGACCGTCTGGCCGTCGAGGTCGCTCGCCCGGGCGTAGGCGTCGTCTACGGTCAGCGCCGCGCCGTCGGCGATGGTGCCGACCGTCACGACGCCGGCTGCCGGGGCTGTGGCGACTGTCGCGGTGACTGACGCGGCGGGGGCCGCAGGCGTGTCGGCGGTCGACATGCAGGCCGAGAGTGCGAGGCCGCCGAGGGCGACGAGAGCGAGTCGGTTCATCATCGTGGGTTCGAGGTGGGGCACAGCGTGCTGTGCCCGGTCTGGTTCAACGTGGTTTCGCCCGAACACCGCGCAGCGGTCACCGGACAATCGTTCCGAGTCGTCACGGCGTCCCGCCCGGTGCAATGACGGGGTCCGTCCGAAGCGCCGCGCCGTCGCCCGAAAGATCGGCACCGGCGAAGGCGGTCGGCTTGCACTTGGCCTCGAACTCGGAGCGGAAGCGCTTGATGCCCCACCGCACGGGCCACGCCGCGGCGTCGGCGAGCGCGCAGACCGTCCGCCCCTCCATCTGGTCGCAGATGTCGAGGAGCAGGTCCAGGTCGCGGGTGTGGCCCTCGCCCTCGTCGATGCGCGTGAGCAGCTTCTCGACCCAGCCCGTGCCGTCGCGGCACGGCGTGCACTGGCCGCAGGACTCGTGGTGGTAGAAGTGCGCGATGCGCCGCGTGAAGCTCACCATGTCCGTGTCCTCGTCCAGGAAGCACAGCCCGGCCGTGCCCATGGACGAGCCCGCCTCGCGGAGCGTCGCTGCGTCCATCGTGACGCCCGAGGCGACCGTCTCCCACGTCAGCGGGGGCGTGGACGAGCCGCCCGGGACGACGGCCTTGATCCGCTTGCCTCCGCGCGCGCCACCGGCGACCTCCAGCAGGTCCTCGATCAGCATCCCCGTCGGGTACTCGTAGACGCCCGGCCGGTTGACGTGCCCCGAGACGCCGTAGAGGACGGGTCCGGGGTGCTTCTCGGCCCCGATGCCCGCGAACCACGCCGCGCCGCGGTTGACGATCAGCGGCACGTCGGCGAGCGTCTCGACGTTGTTGATGGTCGTCGGCATCCCGAAGACGCCCTTCTGGGCCGGGAACGGCGGCTTGACGCGCGGGTAGGCGCGCTTGCCTTCGAGCGACTCCATGAGGCTCGTCTCCTCGCCGCAGATGTACGCCCCCGCTCCGGCGTGGACGACGAGGTCCGTCGAGAAGTCGGTCCCCAGAATGTTCGTCCCGAGGTAGCCCTTCGCATACGCCTCGTCGACGGCCCGCTGGACGTGCGTGATGTAGTCGTCGTACTCGCCGCGGATGTAGAGGTAGCACGTCTTGATCGTCATCGCGTAGCACGCGAGCGCGATCCCCTCGATCATCAGGTGCGGGTTGTACTCGAATATCTGGCGGTCCTTGAACGTGCCCGGCTCGGACTCGTCGCCGTTGCAGCACAGGTAGCGCGGCTTCTCGGGGTCCACGGGGGGCATGAAGGACCACTTGAGGCCCGTCGAGAAGCCGGCCCCTCCGCGTCCGGTCAGGCCGGACGCCTTGACCTCGTTGGTGAGACCTGCCCGGTCGAATTTCCCGTCGGCCACGACGGCGCGGAGCGCGCCGTAGCCGCCGTTCGCCTCGTAGACGTCCAGTTTGTGGAGGTCCTTGACCGCAGGCAGGATGACGCGCTCGTAGGAGCGCCAGTCGCCGGCCTTGGTCTGGCCCGTGAGGAGAGAAGGAGCGTCGGCCATGAAGGGGAGGCTAGGTCAGAGTCAGGAACGTGTCCACGTCGAGGCGCGCCTGCTTGAGAATGTGAGAGAGCGTCAAGCGCCTGACGGGCTTATGAGCCGGGACGGTCAGCTTGAGAGTTTCGTCGCGCGTGTGTTTCTGGAGACGGATGTGAGATCCACGCTACCGTAGGACGACCCACCCGTCGCGCTGGAGGGCTCTCAGGATGACGGTGTAGGAGAGGCTCGGGACCTTGTTCACACCTCGATTTCCGCAACACGGACTGAGGCGTCCCGCACATAGTCGTCTTCGTCCGGTTCGAGGTACAGTTCGACCGCCTCGCGGATGTTGACGAGCGCCTCCGCCTCCGTCTCGCCCTCGCTGATGCAGCCGGGGAGAGACGGAACGAGTGCGGTGAATCCGCCCTCTTCGCTCGGTTCGAGTACGACGTGGAGGCGCATCGGAAAGGGCGGTTAGTGGATCGAGAGCGAGACGGGCGGAACGACCGAGCCCACGGACGTCTCGGCGTCGGTGCGGCGGTTGCCCTGCAGCTCGTCCTGGTCCTGCGGGAGCGTGACGGACTCGAACGGGACCGGGTTGCCCGCCCGCAGCGAGTCGAGGAGCGCGTCCACTTTCTCCGTCGTCAGGTTGTGGACGTACGGGCCATTCGTGACCTGCAGCATCGGGGCGGAGCCGCACGCGCCGAGGCACTCGGCCTCCTGGACGGTGAACATGCCGTCGGCCGTCGTCTCGCCCTTCTTGATGCCGAGTCGCTTCTCGATGTGGTGCAGCATGTCGTAGCCGCCGCAGACCTGGCACGTGAAGCAGCAGCACACGTCGAGGACCACCTTGCCCACCTCCTTCTTGAAGTACTGCGTGTAGAACGTCGCCACGCCGTAGACCTTCGCGTAGGGAAGGCCGAGCGTGTCGGCGACGTGCTGGACGGCCTCGGGCGGGAGCCAGCCGAGCTTGCGCTGTGCGAGCCAGAGCGTCTTCATGACCGCTCCGTCCGCTGTCGGGTACTGCTTCTTGTAGACGTCGATGGCGGCCTGCTCGGCGTCCGTCCACGCCAGCTCGGCGTCGGAGAACGTGCGCGGAACCGCCTCGCCGGGCGGGTAGGCGGGCTGCGGCGAGACGTGAAGGCCGGGTGTGTCGGGAGTCATTCGGTAGGAGGGATGCGGGACATGGGATATGGGATGCGGAGAGGCATTTTCTGCTCATCCCGTATCAGGTCCGGGTTCACCCGGCCCCATCCCGTATCCTCTACTTGTCGCTGTCGCCGATGACGGGATCGATCGAGCCGATGAGGACGACGGTGTCCGCCACCATCGCGCCCTCCATCATGGTTTCGAGGCCCTGGAGGTTGGAGAACGAGCCCGTGTTGATCTTGACGCGCCACGGCGAGCCCGTGCCGTCGGAGACGAGGAAGAAGCCGAGCTCGCCCTTGGGGCTCTCGATGGCCGAGTAGACCTCCGCGCCCTTCGGCGGGGCGACGCCCGTGTCGGTCATCATGAAGTCGTGGATCATGCCCTCCATCGAGTAATAGACCTCGTCCTTGGAGGGGTACGCCGCCTTGGCGTTGTCCGTGCGGACCGGCCCGTCGGGCAGGCGGTCCAGGCACTGCCGGA
>JANPJI010000470.1:0-1979 GCA_031425425.1 Rubricoccaceae bacterium | reverse complement strand
CCGGAGCTCGTCGAAGGCGAGGAGGAGCCCGCCGAGCCCGACGGCCACGGCGGCCGCCCGCGCCGGGTCGGCCCCCAGGAGCTCGGGGATCGTCCGGGCCTCGGCGAGCCGGCCCTCGAGGGCAGCCAGCGCCGACTCCCCCGGGCCCGTCCGCTCCCACCGGACCCTCCGGATCCCGAGCGACCGGCGCTCCGTCCGGTGGACGAGCCCGCGCCCTTCGAGGTCTGCCCGGACGACGTCGAGGAACCCGCCGTACCCGACCCCGAACGTCTTCTGGAGGTGGAGGAGGACCTCGCCTGTGGATAGGCACGGCCCCTTCCGGGCGGCCCCGGCGAGCGCGTCGCGGAGCTCGAGAAGGTGGGGGGCAGTGGGGGCCCGGCCGTCCAGGACGGAGAGGCAGAGCTGGCGGTCGGTCCCCCACCACCGCTTCTCCTCGCGGGGCTCGGCCCGGACGGCCCCGGTGGCGAGGAGGAGCCGGACAGCGGCGAGGAGGGCGTCGGGGCCGACGTGGCCGTTGGGGTCGGGGAGGACGCGGGCTTCGGCGGGCGTGAGGGCGGGGTCCATAGCGGGTCGGCGAGTGACGGCGCTCGGTACGAGGCCAGTGGGGGAAGCGTGGACGGGCCTGGGACGAGGGCGGACCCCGGCCCGGACGCCGGCCACGGTGCCCTCGCCGACGTCAGCCGGAGTGGGCAGCGGGGAGAGACCGGGGACACAGGGGGACATGGGAAGGGGTTTGGTGCGCTGGTCGAGGTCCCGAGTCAGAGGCTCAGCCGGTCGCGGAGGGCCTGGGCCTGGCGACGCGAGAACTCGACACGCTCGCCACCGGCGAGCGTGACGACGAGCCCGCCCGAAAGCCCCTCCGCGACGCCGACGACGTGGGCGAGGCCGACCATCTCCGAGCGGTTGGCCCGCGCGACCACGTGGGGCTCGAAGCGGTCCTCGAGGGCCGAGAGCGACCGGAGGACGGTCGGGCGCTGCTCGCGGCCCTGCGCGTCGGCGAACCGGAGCCGGGTGTAGTTCCCGACGGACTCGAAGTGCCGGACGTCGCCGAGGCGCACGAGGTGGAGCGCGCCGGCGTCGCGGACGAACACGCGGTCCTCCGCCCCGAGGCGCCGGGTGGCGGGGCCATCCGCGTGCGGGGTCCCCTCCGCCCGGCCCCGCTCGCCGAGGCGCTCCCGGACGCGAGCGAGCGCCTCGGCGAGCCGCTCGGGCTCGACCGGCTTGAGGAGGTAGTCGACCGCGCTCGTCCGGAAGGCCCGCAGGGCGTGCTCGTCGTAGGCCGTCACGAAGACGACGTGCGGGAGCGGGGATCCGCCCGCCGACACGTCGCCGAGCCACTCGAACCCGTCGCGCCCCGGCATCTGGACGTCGAGGAACACCACGTCCGGCCACTCGCCTGCGAGCGCGAGGTCGGCGGCGTCGGCCCCCTCGGCCTCGCCGACGACCTCGACGCCGCCGTGGGCGCGGAGCAGACGGCGGAGCTCGGCACGGGCCAGCGGCTCGTCGTCCACAAGCAGCGCCCGGACTGCCGGGCCGACCGCCATCCGACCGGTCTGCGGCGGCAGGTCTCGTTGTGTCTCAGGCATGGCAGGCGGTAGATGGGACCGTAGCCGTGCTGGGCAGCCCGGCAGAGTTTGCGGGCTCCGGCCTGTCCGATTCGGCGCTCAGGAGACCGCGGGGCGACGGGGGGATCCGGACCTCAGCGACGACGAGGCCCCCCTCCCGGCCGAGCGTGAGCTCGGCCGTCGCGCCGTAGAGGAGCCCGAGCCGCTCCCGGGCGTTCGCGAGCCCGGTGCCCGTGCCCAGGGCCCGCCCGGGCGCGTCGGGCGCGGCCGGGCTCTCGACCCGGACGCACAGCCCGGCCGGGGGGCCACCGGCACCGGCCGGGTGCGCGCACCGGAACGCCCGGACGGCGACCTCGCCCCCACCCGGACGCCGAGCGACGCCGTGCTTGACGGCGTTCTCGACGAGCGTCTGCA
>JANPJI010000469.1:0-3239 GCA_031425425.1 Rubricoccaceae bacterium | reverse complement strand
GTCACGGCGAGCGAGTCCGTCGCGGTCGGCGTGCGCGTCTCGGTCCGCGCGCGGACGTCGGCGACAGCGCGGCCCGTCTCGCCGGCGAGATGCACGGCGTAGGCCGGCCGCCGGAGCAGCGTCACGTCCGCATCCACGGAGTAAACCGAGTTTCGGATGCCGCGGTTGGCGTTGCCGGACTGCAGGTCGTCGGCGACGTACGACAGGTTGGCCCCGAGGCGCGCCTGCGACGCGTACGGACCGACAGTGGGCGACGTCGCGCCGATGCGGCCGCCGCTGATGAGCCGCGTCGGGACGGTGAGGAAGTCCGTCGCGCGCAGACGCGCGACGAAGACACGTGCGTCGACGGCGTCGAGGCCGCGGTCGAAGGCGAGGCCGAAGTCGACCGTGCCGCCCTGGAGGCGGCGCGTGTTGCGGCTGGTATAGAACTCCTCGTAGTCGATGACCTCGCGCTGCGGCACGAACAGCTCGGGCTCGTTCACCGTCGCGTCGCGGGCGGGGAGGAAGAGCGTATACGGCGTCAGGGCGAGGTCCATGTCGCCGACGCGGTAGCGGACGGCGTCGGCGATGACGCCGCGCGCCCACAGCTCGCGGATCTCGACGTTGGCCCCGGCACCGAAGAAGCCCCCGAACTCGTTCCGCAGGCGGATGACGCCCTGCACCTCGACGGCGCGCGTCGGCTGCGCGTTCACGGCGAGGTCCAGCACGAAGTTGCCGTCGGCGAGCGTCTCAGCCGTGACCGTGTCCGAGGCGGCGAGCGGGCCGCCGAGCTCGGACTGCTGGAGGTAGGTGCGCCCGAGGCCGTTGAAGCGCAGGCCGGGGCCGTCGTCGCCGGGCGCGGGCGCGCCCTGCGCCGCAACCACCGGCGCGAGCGCCAGAGGCAGGAGGAGCAGACCGAGACGAAGGGGGAGTCGCATGCCGCTGGCGGGTTAGAAGAACATCTTGAGCTCGAGCGTCAGCTCGCGACCCGAGTACGTGTCGATGGAGAAGCTCCGGTCCTCGAAGTCCATCCACCGGTGGCGGAGGTAGAGACCGGCGTTGCGCGCGATGGTCCAGTCGAAGCCGAGGCCGATGCCGCGGGCGTGCTGGTTGCGCGGGAGGCCGCTCGTCGCGTCGAGCGTCGTGAAGCGCCCGCCGCGGGCGTTCTCAAGGCCGAGGTACGCGGCGGCGAGGAAGCCCGGCACCACCTCGTAGTAGAGGTCGAACTCGTGGTACTGGACGAAGAGGTATGTGTCGTCGTCGGTCGGGACGGCCCGCAGGGCGCGGTTGGCCGAGCCGAAGCTGCCGAGGTAGAAGAGGTACAGCGGCCGGTTCAGGACGGTGGCGCGCACCTTGCCCTGGAGGTCGACGGCGTGGTAGTACTTCCGGTTGAGGGCGAGCCCGGTGACGGGCTCGACGTCGGTCGTCGCGACGCGCTCGAAGGCACCGCGGAAGAACGAGTACTGGCGGCCGAGCGGGCCGAACGTCGTCGCGCACGTCGCCTCGGCGGGGAACGGGTTGTAGACGCGCGAGAGCGCGAGCCCGTTGATGCGGTGGACGTACGACAGCTCCGTCGTCGTCGGCGCGAGCTCCTGCGCGAGGCCCCACCCGACGGCGAGGCGCGCCGGCCCGCGGCCCCACGCCGTGTTGAAGTTGACGCCTCGGCGGTTGTGGGCGAGCTGGTTGACGAGCGTGAGCGCGCCGCCGGCACCACCTTGCCCGGCGGTGACGTCGCACCGCGCGTCCGTGCGCAGCTGCGGGTTGTTGCCCGTCGCAATCTCGCTGTTCTCGTTGAAGAAGTTGCGACCGACCTGGTAGACCTGGAGGTCGAGCGGGAGGCCCGTCCGGGTCGACGCCGACTTGGCGCGGACCATGAGCGCCTCGCCCCACCGCGACGTGTAGTCGGGGCTGCGGAAGAGGCTCGCGCCCAGTTCGCCGCTGAGATTGACGCCCAGGGCTGTCCCGTCGAACTCGGTCGTGTGGACCTGGTACGCGCGGCGCTCGGCCGTGAGGCTGTCCAGCGTGCGGTAGCTGTAGATCGTGTTCAGCGAGATCCGGTTGGCGCCGAAGGTGCGCTGGAGCCGCCCGCCCGTGATGACGCTCGGCAGGACGCGGGCGTCGCCAGAGAAGCCCTCGTACGACGGCACGTCGCCCTGGCCGGGGACGGTGTCGTTCGGCTCGGTCGACGCGCCCGGGAGGCCGCCGTTGGGCTGGGTCTTGCCCCAGAACGCGTCGAACGCGATGTCGCCCGGAAGCTCCTGTCCGTTCAGGATGAGCCCCTGGAACGCCTGGAAGTTGAAGCGCGCGTCGCCGGGGTTGGCCTGGCCAGTCTGGAAGTACCCCTCATACCTCGCCGACCCGGTGACGCCCTCCCACGGCGTGCGGTCGAAGATCGAGAACCGGTCCAGCACCTGGAACACGCCGATCGTGAACGGGCTCAGGTTGTACCAGTGGATGCCGCCGGCGCGGACTCCGAAGGTGCCGGCGTCAGTCCGGAAGTTGCCGTAGAAGTTGACACCGAGGTTCAGCGAGACCGTGTTGACCTCATCGTCGTCGGAGCCGTCGTACGGCGTGAAGACGAAGATCTCGGAGCCGAAGCTGGAGCGCCCGTTCGGCCGCCCCAGAACGGTGAGCGAGAGCATCGGCTCGCGGTACCCGTCTCCCACCCCGTAAGCCCGCTCGAAGGGCGCGAGGTTGGGATACGGGGTCGTCATGTTCCGGCCGTAGAGGAACAACCGGTAGTAGCCAAAAACGGTCAGCGGGATCGACCGCCTGCGCACGTCGCCCGTCGTGTCAGGGTCGGTCAGGTCGAGGTCGAAGCGCTCCGCACCCGGCACGAGCGCCGCGGTGTCCGGGTCGGCACGGGGGCCACGCAGAGCAGTGGGAGCGAGCGCCTCGACCCGGCTCGGGCGCACCCGTCCCGGTCGGTGCCTCAGCGCGTCGCCGACCGTCGTGTCGGGCGCGAGCGCTTCTGATGCGAGCGCCTCGGGCGCGAGCGCGAGCCGTCCAGCACCCGCCACAGCGACCGACTGCGCGTGCACCGTAGCGGCGCTGAGCGAGAGAGCGAGCGCCAACGCGGCGCATCGGCCCCACCTGACGGCGGCGGGTCCGGCGGGGCGGAAAGCGGCGCACATCGGGCGAGAGGCAGGAGTGACCATAGGGTAACGACAGGCCGCCGCGGGGCCGGGGCGGCCCGGCCCGCCCCGCCGCGGGGGGGAACACAGCCCCGCCGGGGGACGCGGCGACCCCGCCCCCGCCCC
>JANPJI010000468.1:0-4964 GCA_031425425.1 Rubricoccaceae bacterium | reverse complement strand
GTCGAGAAGCCCGCGTACTGGCGCATCGTCCACAGCCGCTCGCGGTACATCGAGGCGTAGACGCCGCGCGTGAACGGGAAGCGGCCCGGCTCGCCGACGCGCGCGGCGAGGTCGTCAGGGAGGTCGAGCGGGGCGGGACGGGCGTCGGGCATCGGTCAGGGGGAAGCACCGGGCATCCCGGCACCGGATGGTACCGACGCCCGTGCGCCGGGCTCCCCCGGCCCGGACCGGTTCTGGCCAGGAGCCCGTCTAAAACCGGACGACCGGGTGGAGCGAGAGTTGGAGCTGCCAGTCGGTCGACCCGTCGAACGCCTGCGCCAGCACGCCCGCCTGCACGCCGAGCCGGTCGGTTGCGCGGACGCCGACGGCCCCGTAGAGACGCGTCCGGTCGTAGACGGGCCGGTCGCCGCGGCCGGGTCCGCGCACGAACGGCTCGGCGTAGCCGGTCGCGTAGACCGACCCGCGCCGGACGGCGTCGCCGGTGACCGGGACGGTCGCGAAAAGCGCGTAGCGCAGGCGCGTCTGCACGGCCGCGCCGCCGACGAACCGCTCCTCGAGACGGACGCGGTGGCTGAGCCGGACCGGACCGGCGCGCTGCCCGACGAGGGCCTCCTGGTACAGCCGGTGCTCGCTGACGGGGGCGTCCAGGGTACCGGCGGCTTCCGAACGGACGAACGCGTAACCCTGCGTGAGCGTCGTCCGGGTGCCGGGCACGGTGAACTGCGCGCCACCGCGGAGTAGGAGCTGGTCGAGGTCCGACGCGAGGCGGTGGCCCCGGAGCTGGACCTCGGCGTGGACCGAGAACGGCGTCTCGCCGAGGCGAGCCTGCCCGAAAACGGCCGCCCAGCCACCGAGGGGCTGGGCGGCCACGGACGTGCCGGCCAACGCTAGCCCGGCCAGTATCGCGAGGCGCATGGGAGCGGGTGGCGGAGAGTGCGCCCTTTACTGGCCGGCGAGCGAGGCGGCGGTCACCGCCGAGGCGTCGTCGAACACGACCCGGCCCGTGGCCACGTCGTGCATCGCGCCGATCACGACGAGCTTGCCCTGAGACACCAGGTCGCGCATGATCGTGCTCCGCTCGACGATGTTGCGGACCGTCTGGTCCACGTTCTCGTGCGCGACCGCGTCGACGAAGGCGCGGTTGGACGACGTGCGTGCGCCCTCAATGCCCTGCACGGCGTAGACCGCCGGCGAGATGTTGGCGAGCGTCGCGGTGAGGTTGCCCAGCTCGACGTTGTCGCAGGCTCCCTTGACGGCTCCGCACTCGGTGTGGCCGAGCACGATGATCACGCGCGCGCCGGCGACGGCCGTCGCGAACTCGAGCGAGCCGAGCATGTTCGTGTCGACGAAGTTGCCCGCGACGCGCGCCGAGAACATGTCGCCGACGCCCTTGTCGAAGATGATCTCATGGGGCACGCGGCTGTCGATGCAGCCGAGGACGGCCGCCATCGGGTACTGGCCGCCGGACGTGAGCCGGATCTGGCCGAGAAAGTCGCGCTCGAGCGGACGGTTCGCGAGAAAGCGCGCGTTGCCGTCCTTGAACCGCTGGATCACGTCGGCGGGCGAGAGTGCCTGCTGCGTCTCGCGCGTCAGCGGAACCGTGAGCGGGTCGGAGCCTGCGGGGACGCGCACGGGTGCCGTCTGGGCACAGGCCGGCAGGGCGGTGAGCAGGACGGCGGCGAGCAGGAGGAGTCGGGCGTTCATCGAAGGGGTGGTGTGTGCCGGGGCGAGCGACCGCTCGCCTCGCAGCAGTTGTGAGACGCCGCACTCCCGAACGGAGCGCGGACCGGGGCGCGGGCGTCGGAGCCCGCCGCGGATCACGCCTCAGGCGGCGGCACAGGCGGCGCAACCGCCGGAGCCAGACCGACCGACGGCTCTGCGCCTGCGCGCGGCCGGCGCGGCGGTTTCGGGCCGTCCACCACGGCCAGACCGGGACGGACCTGTTCCCCGTCGACGGCTCCTGCATCGACGGGCAACTGGACAGACGCCTCGAGTGAGACGCCGCCGGTGCCGGCGATGACAGCGGCCGACATCCCGAGCAGGAGAGCCGCCAGAAGGAGCAGGAAAGAGGTCGTGCCGGACATAGTGCTCCAATCCCCTACTTCACACTACGTTTCCTCCCCAGACTGCCCGCCCTTCGCATTTGCGGATCCTTCACCGTCAACCCCGTCCCCGGCCCGCCTCTTCTCGACACCCGCCGAGGTCGCGATCCGCCTGACCGCCGGTGCGTTGCTTCTCGCAGGCACGCTCCGCGTGGCACTCAGCTCGAATGGTCGTGAATGAGTTGCCAGCCCGCCGGTCCACGTTCCCACACTGTCGAGAACCACCCGCTTGTGTCGTCCATCCCTCCGCCCGTGAGCACGAAGCGGCCCGTCGCGAGCGCGTGCCCTGGCCCGAGGGGTCGCACGCGGAGAGACTCAAAGCGGAGCTGCTGGACGGGCCGCCCGTCTCGGAAATAGGCGTCGCGGAGCAACGTGGCCGTCCGCTCCCGTCCGATCTGAGGGCCGCTTGACGTCATGAACGCGGCCGAGTCGGCGTACATGGCGACGTGGCCGTCCAGGTCGCCCCGGTTCCACGCTTCGGCCGAGCCGGCAAACGCCGCGCGGATCACCACGTCGGGGTCGGAGCGGAGCGCCGACGGCCCGGCGCAGCCGGCAAGCATCGAAATCGCCAGAATGGACCCGGCGAACGAACAGAGGAGCGGGACGCGCATGATTGAAGCGGGGGCAAGGCGGCCCACAAGCAGCTACCTGCCGGCGGGTGGGCGCGCAACGGCAGGCCGTAAGTGTACACCCGCGTGCGGCAATCCGGCACCCAGTGTCGGTCAGTCTGCCTCGTCGCGCTGCGGGCCGTGGCCCACGGCCGGGGTCGCGACGTAGTCGCTCGCGAGCAGGCCCAGCAGGACCGTGTCGCGCCACGCGCCGTATGTGAACCACCGCTCTGCGAGGTGGCCCTCCGCGCGGAAGCCGAGGCGGCCGAGCAGCGTCAGCGACGCGGCGTTCTCGGGGTCGACGTCTGCCTCGACGCGGTGCAGGCCGAGCGCGCCGAATCCGTACCCGAGTGCGGCGCGGACGGCCTCGCTTGCGACGCCGCGGCCCCAGTGCGCCCGTGCAAGCATGAAGCCGATCTCGGCGCGGCGGTTGTCGCGGTCCCAGTGGTGGAGCGTGACGCGGCCGACGAGCGCGTCCGTCGCGGCGTCGGCGACGGCCCACGGGAGGGCGGTGCCGTCGGTAGCAGCGAGGTAGACGCGCGCCTCGTTGCGCGTCGCGAGCGGGCCGTGGCTCCAGTAGCGGAGCGCGTCGGCGTCCGAGAAGAGCGCGAAGAGCGCATCGAGGTCGGCTCCGCCGTCTGCCTCGGGCGCGCGCGGCGGGCGGAGGCGGACGCGCGGCGGGGTGCCGGTGGCGACCCCGTCCAGCACGGGCAGGCCGTCGCGGAACGGGTCGGGCACGCCGGTCATGTAGCCGCCCCGGCACGGGCCGCCGAGGAGGGGGGGGGCTCCGTGGCGGGGTGTGCCAGGAACGTCACGACGCCTGTGCGAACGTCGTACATCGCGCCGACGAGGCCGACGCGGCCGGCCGCGACGAGGTCGCGCAGGACGACGCTCTGGTCCAGCAGCGCCGCCATCGCGAGCGCGACGTTGGCCGTGGCGACGGCGTCGACGAAGCCGTCGTCGGACGACGGCCGAGCGCTGTCCGCCGGCGGCCGCACGGCGGCGACGGCCTCCACGGCGGGCCGGATCCGGGCCAGGATGCCCGTGAGCGCGCCCAGCTCGACGCCGTCGCAGGCCCCCTTGACGGCCCCGCAGCCCGTGTGGCCGAGCACGACGACGAGCCGCGAGCCGGCGACGGCGCACGCGAACTCCAGGCTCCCCACCACGTCCGGGCCGACGACGTTGCCGGCGACGCGGGCCGAGAACGCGCTCCCGATAGGCAGGTCGAAGACGGTCTCGACGGGCACGCGGCTGTCAATGCAGGACAGGATGGCGGCCGGCGGGGCCATCCCGGCTGCGACCATCCGCAGCGCCTCGTGGACGTCGTGGCGGACTGGAGCACCGGCGGCGAAGCGTGCATTGCCGGCTTCGAGCGTGAGCAGGACGGTCTGCGGCATCAGCGGTCGGGCGCGTACTTGGAACCGCGCAGGACCGCGACATCCTGCAGGTACACGATCACGGCGTGGTGCGCGAAGTAGGTCTCCGCCACGTGGGCCGCGATCCGGTCCGCGACGTCGTGCGGGACGATGGCCTCGATCTTGACCGAGGCTCCCTCCCACGTGTCCGCGTGGACGCCGCGCGTACCCTGCCCCGAGACGTCGGTGAGCGTGTGGCCGGTCGCCCCGAGGCGGTGGACCGCGGCGACGAGTTCGTCGCGGACAATCCGCTCGGCGACGACCGTGACGAGACGGTACGGCGTGGCCTGAAGGGGGGAGTCTGGCATGGGCGTCAGGCGAGCGCGCGCGCGAGCGCGAGGTAGAGCGGAATGCCGAGCGTGAGGTTGAACGGGAACGTCACGCCGAGCGAGGCCGTGAGGTAGAGCGCCGGGTTTGCCTCGGGCAGCCCAACGCGCACCGCGGCCGGCGCCGCGATGTACGACGCCGACGACACCATCGCGCCGAGCACGGCCGCCCCCCCGACCGACAGCCCGACGGCCGTCCCGACCCACACGCCGAGCGCGCCGTGGACGATCGGCATCGCGATCCCGAAGCCGACGAGGAACGGCCCGACGGCGCGCACGTCGCGCAGGCGCCGCGCGGCCGTCATGCCCATGTCGAGCAGGAACAGCACGAGCGCGCCCTGGAAGCCGGTCACGAAAAACGGGATGACGGGCTCCATGCCGTCCTTGCCCGCGATCAGGCCGATCAGCATCCCGCCGACGAGCAGCACGATACTGCGGCCCGTCACGACCTCCCGCAGTGCCTTCTGCCAGGACCCGGCGCGCCCGCCGCCGGCGTACGCGATGAGAAGCCCG
>JANPJI010000467.1:0-5099 GCA_031425425.1 Rubricoccaceae bacterium | reverse complement strand
TGCCGCCGTACTCGTCGACGACGATGGCCATGTGGGTGTTGGTGCGCTGGAAGTCCGCGAGCATGTCGTCGAGCGGCTTCGCCGGCGGGACGAAGAGCGGCTTGCGCGCGATCGCGGTCCAGTCGACCTCGGCGCCGGGGTCGTCGCCGAGGCGCGGCAGCAGGTCCTTGGCGTAGACGACGCCGAGGACGCGGTCAATGGAGGCGTGGTAGAGCGGGAAGCGGCTGTGGCCGCTGTCGCGGATGAGCGCGAGCGCCTGCCCGAGCGGCGCGTCGTCCGGCAGGCCCGTCATGTCGACGCGGCTCACCATGACCTCGCGGACCGTCGTCTCGCCGAACTCGACGATGGAGTGGATGAGGGCGTGCTCGCCCTCCTCGAGCGAGCCCTGCGCCTCGCCGACGTCGGCCATCGTCTTGAGGTCGGCGCTTGAGATCGGGTCCGCCGCGGCCTGGACGCGGTTCTGGAGCCTGTGCGCCGCCGCGGCGAGCACGTCGGCGAGCGGGGCGACGAGGCGGACGAACGGGCTCAGGAACGGCGCGAGGCGCTGCGCCGTGGCCGCGGGGCGCCGGCTGGCGATGAGCTTGGGGGCGATCTCGCTCACGACGAGGATCACGAACGTGACGACGGCCACGTTGAGGACCAGCGCGACCGTCGGGTTCCACCCGGAGGCCTGCGCGACAGCGTCCACGAGGCGCGCCGCGAGAAGGGCGATGCGGTCGTTGGCGACCGTGTTGAGCAGCAGCCCGGCGACGAGGAGCCGCCGGGACCGGTCCAGCAGGGCGAGGACGCGGCGCGTGGCCGGCGTCGGGGCCTCGAAGAGGGCCTCGCGCTCGCCGGGCGAGAGCGAGAACAGGGCGACCTCGGAGGCCGAGCACAGTCCCGAGAAGACGAGCAGCGCGGCGAGCACGCCGCCCTGTACGGCGAAGGACGCCGGGCTCGGGAGGGCGGCCAGCGGCGCGCCCTGGGCCGCCGCGCCGGCGGCTGCCGCCGCCGCGAGGGCGGCGGCGAGGAGAGGGGGAGGCTCCAAGAGGAGACCGGCGGGACAGCAGGCGGAGCGACGGGCCGAGACCGGCCCGAAGGCCGCAAAGATAGCGTCCGAGGCGCACGCCGGGGGCCAGCGGTCGCCCGCAGGCCGGCCGGAAACGGGAGCGGGGCGGCCGCCCGAAGGCCGCCGCCCCGCAGAGCCCGGTCCCGCCGGAGCGGGGCGTCCCGTGTTAGAACGGGAGGTCGTCGTCTGGCGAGAAGTCGTAGTCGCCCTCGGCCGCTGCCGGCTTGGCCTGGCGCTGGGGCGGGCGGCTCGCGCCACCGTTCCCGCCGCCGTTGCCGTCCGCGCGGGGTGCCGCCTGCCGGGCCGGCCGCTCGGACTGGTCGAAGTCGTCGCTGCCGCCTCCGCCGCCGCCCTTGCCGCCGAGCATCTGCATCTCGCGCACCTTGATCTCGGTCGAGTAGCGCGTGTTGCCCTCCTTGTCGTCCCACTGCCGGGTCTGGAGCGAGCCCTCGAAGTACGCCTGCGAGCCCTTCTTGAGGTACTCGCCGCAGATCTCCGCGAGCCGGGCCCAGGCCACGACCGTGTGCCACTCGGTGTTCTCGACCATGTTGCCGTCGCGGTCCTTGTACGACTCGCTCGTGGCGATCCGCATGTTGCAGACGGCGGTGCCGCTGCCCGTGTACCGCAGCTCGGGGTCCTGGCCGAGGTTGCCGACGAGAATGACCTTGTTGATTCCGCGTGCCATGGTGGCGTGTGGATGTGAACGCTCTCGCGTTCGGTGCGGGGTGCGCCTTCGGGAGGCGCGGAGCCCGCGTACATGAATCCGTCGGTCCGGAAGTGGCCGACTGTCGGTGAGCGCGTCCGGTCGGGCTAGCCGGGGCCGTCGCGGGGCGCGTTCGGCAGGATAGACGCGCCACGAGGGCGGGTGTAACCTGCACGTCCGAAAATATCTCATCCCCCATGTCAGCCGAGCGTCACACCCTCCCGCCGGTCCACACCTTTCCGTACGACGCGGCCGACCTCGGGCTCGCGGACGCCGACCGCGCTGCGGCCGACGCCCCGCTCTTCGAGGACTTCGTCGCCATCGTCCGCCGCCTGCGCCGCGACTGCCCGTGGGACCGCGAGCAGACCCACGACTCGGTCAAGCACCTCACCGTCGAGGAGGCCTACGAGGTCGTGGATGCCATCGACGGGGGAGACTCGCGACAGGTCGCGGCCGAACTCGGCGACCTCTTCCTGCACGTCCTCTTCCACGCCGACATCGCCGAGGCGGACGGCGCGTTCACACTGTCGGACGTGATGCGGGCCGAGATGGCCAAGCTCGTCCGACGACACCCGCACGTCTTCGGCGACGATGTGGTGAGCGGGACGGGCGACGTGCTGCGCAACTGGGAGGCCATCAAGCGCGCCGAGCGCGCCGAGGCGAGCGCGCCCGGCGGCCCTCCGCCCTCCGCCCTCGACGGCGTTCCGTCGGCGCTGCCCGCCCTCCTTCGCGCCGAGCGCGTGCAGTACAAAGCCGCCGCCGTCGGGTTCGACTTCCCCGACGCCGAGGGGGCCTGGGCGAAGGTCGTCGAGGAGACGCAGGAGGTCCGCGATCTGCTCGATGCCGGCGCACCGGCCGAGGCGCTTCAGGACGAGATCGGCGACCTCCTCTTCGCCGTCGTCAATGTGGCCCGGATGCGCGGGGTCGTTCCCGAGACGGCCCTCCGCGGAACCGTCGAGCGCTTCAGCCGCCGCTTCCGCCACGTCGAGGCGCGCCTCGGCGAGGCCGGCCGCACGCCGCAGGACGCCTCGCTGGAGGAGATGGACGCGCTGTGGGACGAGGCGAAGCGGACCGAGCGCGAGGGCGCCTAGCCCGCGACGCGGCGGGCATACCGCCACGCGGCTCGGACGAGTGCCTCGGGGACGCCTGCGGCGAGACGCGGCGCGCCGAGGTCGTCCAGAATGACGAAGCGAAGGCCGCCGCGGTCGCGCTTCTTGTCCAGCCCCATCGCCGCGAGGGCCGCCTCGTCGGTCACGCCGTCCGGGACGGGCGGCGGCGCGAGGCGCGCCGCGAGCGCGTCCATCCGCGCGAATGGATGGGGGAGAGTGCCGCCAGCGTCTGCGCCGGCCGCGAGCGAGGCGGAGAGGTGGAGGGCCGCCCGCAGCCCGACGGCCACGGCCTCGCCGTGGGTGAGCGTTCCGTAGCCCGCGGCGGCTTCGAGCGCGTGCCCGAACGTGTGCCCGAGGTTCAGGAACGCCCGCGCACCCGATTCGCGCTCGTCCGCCGACACCACACGCGCCTTGACGGCCGCCGCCTCGCGCACGACCGCGGCCAGCATGTCCGCATCGCCGAGGCGCTCCCAGCCCATTTCCAGCGTCTCGAACAGGTCGCCGCCAGCGAGCAGCGCATGTTTGACCACTTCGGCGAGGCCGCTGCGAACCTCGCGTTCGGGGAGCGTCGCGAGCGTCGCCGGGTCGGCGAGGACGAACAGGGGCGGGTAGAATGCCCCGACGAGGTTCTTGCCCCGCGCCGTGTTGACGCCCGTCTTGCCCCCGATGGCGCTGTCGACCTGCGCGAGGATGGTCGTCGGGAGGTGGACGAGCGGGAGGCCGCGGAGGACCGTCGCCGCCACGAACCCGCCGAGATCGCCGACGACGCCGCCGCCGAGGGCGAGGACGGGCGTGCGGCGGTCCGCTCCCGCCGCGAGCGCCGCGTCGCAGACGACGGCAAACGTGTCCAGCGATTTCGAGCCCTCGCCCGGCGGCACGACGACCGGAACCGGCTGCCAGCCGTCGGCCCGCAGCACGTCCGCGAGCGCGTCGAGGTACAGCCCGGCGACGGTCGTGTCCGTGACGACGAGCGCGAGGCCCGGCGCGAGGCCCGCTTCGCGGAGCCGCCGCGGGGCCTCGGCGAGGGCCTCGGCGTGGACGGCGTAGCGGCCGGTCGCGTGCGTGACGGGGATCATGGACGGGGGAGCGGGGAGCGGGAAGATCGCCAGTGGCGCCCGGGGACGGTCCCAGATCGGCCCCTGCTGCTCGTCGTCCGCGCCGCGCCGTTCCGCGCCGCGACGGGGCACGGACGCTCGCGCGCGGCCCGTTCCCCCGGCATCAACCGACCCGGCCGGTACCTTTCGGCCGCTCCCAGCCCCCTGCACATCCGTGATTCGTCCCTTCCTGCCTGTCCTCGCGGCGACGCTCGCCCTCGGCGGGTGCTCGGCCGGCGTCCAGACCGCCCGGCTCGGCACGCCGCCGCCGTCCACCGAGGCGCTCGCACCGGCTACCGACGCCGGGCTCCGCGAGGAGGCCGACCTCTTCCTCGACGCCTACACCCGCCGCTACGTCCCGCTCTCGACCACGTCTGCCAACGCCGAGTGGGACGCCAACACGCGCATCGTCGAGGGCGACACCGCCCAGGCGGCCCGGCTGCGCGTCGCCAACGAGGCCCTCGCCGCGTTCACGGGCTCCGCGGACAACATCGCGCGCGCGCAGGCCCTCCTCGCGCGACGGACAGCCCTCACCGACCTCCAGGTGCGCCAGCTCGAGGCCGTGCTGTACGCCGCCGCGGCGAGCCCGCAGACCGTCGCCCCGCTCGTCCGCCGCCGCATCGCCGCCGAGGCAGCTCAGACCGAGCGCCTCTACGGCTACACCTTCCGCATCGACTCGGCCGAGGTCACGCCCAACGAGATCGACGAGACGCTCCGCACGTCCACGAACCTCGTCGAGCGCCGCGCCGCGTGGGAGGCCTCGAAGGCCATCGGGCCGACGCTCACGGACGGCCTCGCCGAGCTCCGCGACCTCCGCAACGGCGTCGTGCAGGCGCTCGGCTACTCGGACTTCTTCTCGTACCAGGTGTCCGACTACGGCCAGACGTCGGACGAGATGCTGGCCCAGATGCGCCAGATCAACGACGAGCTGCGCCCGCTCTACCGCGAGCTCCACACGTGGACTCGCCACGAGCTCGCCGCGCGCTACGGCCAGCCCGTCCCCGAGATGCTCCCCGCGGACTGGCTCCCGAACCGTTGGGGCCAGGACTGGTCCGCCCTCGCCGAGGCCGGCGACGGCCCGTCACCGCTCGACGCCGCGCTTGCCACGCACACACCGCAGTGGCTCGTCCAGCAGTCCGAGCGGT
>JANPJI010000466.1:0-7675 GCA_031425425.1 Rubricoccaceae bacterium | reverse complement strand
TCGTGTCGGCGAGGGCGTAGGCGAAGACGGCGAGGCCGCGGGCCGGCGCGCCCGTCGTCGGATCACGGACCGTCCCGGCGATGCGGCCGCGGTCGATGCGGTCGCCCGTCGAGAAGGCGACCGTGATCGGGGCGCGGAGCGCGACGCGCCGCGCGTCGGCCAGCTCCGTCCCGACCGTCACGACGACCGTCGTCGAGTCGCGGAGGCCGGGGAGCGAGATCACGAGGTCGCTGCCGCGGACGGACACGCGCGGGGGCGTCTCGGGCTCGGGCGTCACGCGGACGGCCCGCGCGGCGGTCGCGGCGTCGAGGCGCTCCGAGAACGTCAGCACGACCTCCTGGGCGGTCACGCGCGTCGCGCCCTGAGCCGGGAGCGAGCTCACGAGAGTCGGCGGGGCGGTGTCCGGCGGCCCGCCTGAGGGCGCCACGGGCGTCGCGCACGCGGCGAGCCCGAGCAGGGCGAGCCCGGACAACGCGGCGAGAAGGAAGGCGGGGCGGAGCACGGCCGAAACGGAGGACGGGCCGCACGGTGTGTCGCGCGGCCCGTCCAAGCTACCGTCCGGGACCCGGGGCGCCGGGCGCCCGCTCAGGCGTAGATGCCGCGGAGCTTGAGCGCACCGGCGACCTTCTCGATGCCGATGACGTAGGCCCCGATGCGGAGGCTCGTGCCGTGCGTCTGCGCCGCGTCGTAGACCTTGTTGAAGGCCTCGGCCATCATCCGGTTGAGCCGGTTGTTGACGCGCTCCTCGCTCCAGAAGTAGCCCTGGCGGTCCTGGACCCACTCGAAGTACGAGACGGTGACGCCGCCGGCGTTGGCGAGGATGTCGGGGATGACGAGGATGCCCTTGGCGTCGAGGATCGCGTCCGCCTCGGGCGTCGTCGGGCCGTTGGCGCCTTCGGCGATGATCTTGGCCTTGACGGCGTCCGCGTTGGCGGCCGTGATCTGGTTCTCCTTGGCGCACGGCGCGAGCACGTCGACCTCGAGCGCGAGGAGGGCCTCGTTGGTGATCGGCTCCGCGCCGCCGAAGCCGGTGAGCTTGTTGCCGTTCTGGGCCGAGTAGGCCATCGCGGCGGAGATGTCGATGCCGGCCGCGTTGTAGTAGCCGCCCGAGACGTCGCTCACGGCGACGATCTTGCAGCCCTGCTCGGCGAGCAGCTGCGCGGCGATCGAGCCGACGTTGCCGAAGCCCTGCACGGCGACCGTGCACTGCGCCGGCTCGAGCCCGAGGCGGCCCATCGCGGCGAGCGTCGTCGTCATCACGCCGCGGCCGGTCGCCTCGCGGCGGCCCTGCGAGCCTCCGATGAGGATCGGCTTGCCCGTCACGACGGCCGTCTCGGTCCGTTTGACGTGCATCGAGTACGTGTCCAGAATCCACGCCATCGTCTGCTCGTTCGTGTTCATGTCCGGCGCCGGGATGTCCTTCTCCGGCCCGAACACGTCCATGAGGTTGGCGGTGTAGCGCCGCGTGAGGCGCTCCAACTCGCCGTTCGACATCGCGTGCGGGTCGCAGGTGATGCCGCCCTTGGCCCCGCCGAACGGGACGCCGACGACGGCGCACTTCCACGTCATCCACGCCGCGAGCGCCTTGACCTCGTCGAGGTGGACGTCCGGCGCGAAGCGGATGCCGCCCTTCGACGGCCCGAGGACCTCGTTGTGGATCACGCGGAAGCCCTCGAACACCTTGAGCTCGCCGCTGTCCATCATCACCGGGACGCTCGTGATGTGGATGCGGGACGGGCTCCGGAGGTACTCGTAGAGGCCGGTGTCGAGCTCGAGGATCTCGGCGGCGACGTCGAACCGCTCCATCATCGACTGGAACGGGTTGTCTTTGTCGAGGTGGGGCGTGGGCTCCTGGTAGATGGCGCGGCTGTGGGCGTCGCGTTTGAAGGCAGTGGGCATGCGACCGGCGAGGGCGAGTGGGCGGGGGGAGGACGGCGCGCAAGGTACGCGGGTGGCGGGCGCCGGTCTGTGCGGAACCGCGGTGAAATGCCGCCGAACGGCCCGGAACAGCAACGGAAGCGCTTCCGAGTGGGCATGTGCACGCGGCGCGGTTCCCGACGTCCGACGGCCGCGGCGAGGCGCAACGAGACCCATCTGCGGCCGTCGCACGCGTTTGCGGCCCCGCCCTCGTTCCGCCGGCATCAGGCGTGGCCGCCGCGTGATTCTCGGGGAGGACGCGGGTATCCTCTCCGCCCCATCGCTTCTCCGCCCGATGACCCGGCAACGGCTCCACGACCTCGCGTCCCTCCACCGCCGCCGCGGGCGCGACGCGCACGGAATCTTTCTCGTCGAGGGCGTCCGCTCGGCCGAGGCAGCGGTCGGCGCGGGCGCGCCGCTCGTCGAGCTCGTCATCGCGGACGACGTGGTGGGGCAGCCGCGCGTGGCGGCCCTCGCGGCGCGGGCGGGCGTGCGCGTCTCGGTCGTGCCCGCCCACGAGGTCGAGCGGATCGGCGACGCGCAGACCTCGCAGGGCGTCGTGGCCGTGTCGCGCGGCGTCGTCCGCCAGGACACGGCCGGCCTCGCCGCGATGCAGGCCGTGATCGTGCTCGACGGCGTGCAGGACCCCGGCAACGTCGGCGCGCTCGTCCGTTCGGCGGCGTGGTTCGGGGCCGACGCCGTGTTGATGGACAGCCGCTCGGCCGACCCCGAGGGGCCCAAGGCCGTCCGCGCCGCGATGGGCGGCCTGTGGGACGTGGCGCTCGTCCGCGTGCCCGACCTCGTCGAGGCGCTCGGCCTCCTCGCCGACGCCGGCCTGGCGCTGTGGGGCGCGGACTTCGGGGGGACGCCGGCCGCGGTGTGGGAGCCGGCGGAGCGCCTCGCGCTCGTGCTGGGCAGCGAGGCCCACGGCCTCTCGCCCGACGTCGCGGCGCGCCTCGACGGCCGCGTCTCGATCGCCCGCGGCCCCTCGGCGACGGCGTCCGAGCGGGCCTCGGGCGTCGAGTCGCTCAACGTGGTCGTCGCGGCCGGCGTGCTGCTGCACCGCTGGCTGGGGTAACAGGGAACGCAGGAGCGCACGCCAGACGATTCCTCCGCTCCTGCATCCCGGCATGCCTCGTAGTTTCCGCCACCTCTCCGCCGTGGCATGGAACTCCCGGGCCTCCAGGCCGACCCCGTCCTCATTCCGCGTGAGCAGCGCGCGGCCGTCGCCGAGTACGCGACGCGGCTCCGCATCGGCATCCCCAGCGAGGCGCCCAACGACGAGCGCCGTGTGGCCCTCGCGCCGTACGCCGCGGGCCTGCTCGCCGCCAACGGCCACGAGGTTCGCATCGAGGCCGGGGCCGGCGAGGCGTCGCAGTTCGCCGACCACGAGTACTCGGACGCCGGGTGCTCGGTCGTCGCCTCGCCGGCCGAGGTCTACGGCCAGTCGGACCTCATCGCGAAGGTCTTCCCGCCCCGCGAGGACGAGCTCGCGCTCATGCAGGACCGCCAGGTGCTCCTCTCGGCGCTCCACCTCGGCGACCTCCGGCCGGACACGCTGAAGCGCCTCATGGACCTCCGCGCGACCGGCATCGGCTTCGAGTTCATCGCCGACGCCGACGGCACGCTGCCCATCGTGCGCATGATGCACGAGATCTCGGGCTCGATGGCCGTCCAGACCGCCGCGCGGCTGCTCGAGTCCGGCACGCAGGCGGACGGCCGGCCCGGCCGCGGCCTCATGCTCGGCGGCATCTCGGGCGTCCCGCCCGCGTCCGTCGTCATTCTCGGTGCGGGCGTCATCGGCGAGTGGGCCGCCCGGACGGCCATCGGCTTCGGCGCCCACACGGTCGTGCTCGACACCGACCTGCCGGCGCTGCGCCAGATCGAGCACACCCTCGACCGCCGCGTCACGACGGCCATGGCCAACCCGCAGTACGTCC
Source organism: Rubricoccaceae bacterium (assembly GCA_031425425.1). GTDB lineage: Bacteria > Bacteroidota > Rhodothermia > Rhodothermales > Rubricoccaceae > DASVSE01. The sequence goes on along the minus strand of JANPJI010000466.1, from coordinate 3,818 downwards.
GGCAGGCCGTCGCCGGGGCCGACGTCGTCATCGGGGCCATGATGGCGCAGGGCCAGCGCTCGCCCGTCGTGGTCACCGAGGAGATGGTCGCGGCCATGCGCTCGGGCTCGGTCGTGGTCGACCTCGTCATCGACCAGGGCGGCTGCATCGAGACGTCCCGCCGGACCACGCCGGACCGGCCGACGTTCGTCGCCCACGGGGTCGTCCACCACTGCGTGCCCAACCTGCCGTCGTCGGTCGCCCGGACGGCGACGTATGCGCTCTCGAACGCGCTCACGCCGTACCTGCTGGACATCGGTGAGGCGGGCTCGATCAACGACGCGCTCTGGACCAACGTCAGCCTCCGGACGGGCACGTACGTCTACCGCCGGCACCTCACCAAGAAGAGCCTCTCGGCCATGTTCGGGATGCCCCACCGCGACATCGAGCTGCTCATCGCCTCGGGCATCGGCGGCTGAGGGGCTTCGGGGGTGCTTGTTGGAACAGCGACCGGCTGTGCGCGTGAAGAGGCCCCGATCCTCCTGCCGCTCTCCCGATGCCCCGCCTCTCGCTGCTTTCCCTCGCCCTCGTCCTCAGCGCCTCGGCGTGCCAGACGACCGCCCCGCCGCCCTCCGACGACTACGCCGCCGAGATGCGGCACCAGCACGACGGCGAGACGCCGGCCGCCTCGGGCGCCGCCGCCGGAGCCGAGGCGCTCGACGTCGTCTCGGAGCCGGTCACGTATGCCACGGTCGGCGGCCAGCCGGTCGTCGGGACGCTCGTCCGCCCCCGCGGTGCGGCGGCCGATCTGCCGGGCCTGATCGTCGTCCACGAGTGGTGGGGGCTGAACGACAACGTGCGTCAGATGGCGGCGCGCTACGCGGCCGAGGGCTACGCCGTGCTGGCCGTGGACCTCTACGGCGGGCAGGCCGCCCAGACGCCCGACGCCGCGATGGCGCTCATGCAGGCCGCGTTCGCGGCCCCGGCCCAGACGCAGGAAAACCTCCGCCAGGCCTACGCCTATCTCTCCGGACGCGGGGCCGAGCGCGTCGGCGTGCTCGGGTGGTGCTTCGGCGGCAACCAGTCGCTCCAGGCGGCGCTCGCGCTCCCGACGGAGATCGACGCGACGGTGATCTTCTACGGCGGCAACCCGCCGTCCGACCCGGCCCCGCTGCGCGCGCTCCGGATGCCCGTCCTCGGGCTCTACGGCGGGGCCGACTCGTCGATTCCGCAGGAGGCCGTCGCGGCGTTCGACGCCGCTCTCACGGCGGCTGACGTCGAGCACGAGTTCCACGTCTACCCCGGCGCGGGGCACGCCTTCGCCAACCCGTCGGGCCAGAGCTACCAGGCCGCTGCGGCGACGGATGCATGGGACCGGGCAACGGCCTTCCTCGCGGCGAACCTGAAGGGCTGACGCCTAGCGGGCGACGGTCACGGTCTGGCGAGCCGTGACCGCGCCGGACACGCGGACGACGTACACGCCGGCCGGGAGGCTCTGCGGGAGCGTCCAGCGCGCCTCGCCAGTCGCAAGCACTCCGTCGTGGAGCCGGACAACCGTCCGCCCGAGCGCGTCCAGGACGTCGACCGTGACCGAGCCGGAGGCGGCGAGGTCGAGCCGGACGGCCGCGCCGCCGCGCGACGGGTTCGGGCCGACTCGGAGCCGCGCCTCCGCGCCGGGCGTGGCCTCCGCAGCGACCGTGTTGTAGGAGGAGAACGCGTTGCGTCCGTACCGCGCGACGAACGCGTCGTCTCCACCGGCCGAGGTCAGCGTGTGCGTCCCGAAGCGGGCCGTCTGCTGGAACGACCCTGCCGTTGCGACCTCGTCGCATTGGTCCCCGCTGGAGTAACAGCGGGACCCGAGGGCCTCGACGCGGTCGTCGCTCGGCCCGCCCACCACGGCCGACGCGTACTCGGAGAACAGAAGGCCGTCGGTGCCGCCGCGTCCGGTCGGAGTGGGGGAGAGGACCCCGGCGACGATTGGAATATTCTGTCCTGCATCGCCGTACCACATCGTCATCCGCGCAGCGTCGGTCGCGCGGTCGTTACCGGGTCCTCCCATCCGAAGCCCTCTATACGGGAAGCCCTCATAGTATTGCGTTGCGAGGAACACGTCGCTTTCGCCGACGCTTACGAGCCGGTCTGTGCCGATGGTCACCTCGCCCTCAAACTCACCGAGGACGTTGAGTCCTCCGCCCCCACCGACGACTCCGCGCCCGACGTCGCGGCCCTGGCCGCCTACCTGGAGTATTCTTTCGGGGGTGCCGCCAGGGGTCGGCGGCAGCAGGAGGGCGTACGCGTCCGACATCCCCCGACTCCGGAGGGTACGTGAGCCGACCTGCATCGTGTCCTGGAACGATCCTGCGACAGCGATCGCGCTGTGATACTCCACGTCCCACACGTCGTCGTCGCTCGGGCCGCCGAGCGTGTGGAGATGGCGCAGGAGCCCATCGCCTCGGTAGTCGGCCACAAATCCGTCTGTCTCTCCAGCCGAGACAGCCGTCGAGCCCACCCACGAAGCGGTCTCGGAAAAGGACCCTCCGACAGCGATCCGCAACTCGTCGCCGCCGCCGGGCAGCCACCGGCGTCCCGGTGCGAGCCGCCGGACGCGGTCGTCGCCTGGGCCGCCCATCTGGCGGACCCACAGCAGGTCGCCCGTCGCCGAGTAGGCGACGAGGACGCCGTCGCGCAAGCCTCGGCTGGTGAGAAGCGTATCGGGACGCGAGCCGCCCTCGACGGTCGCCGTTCCTGAGAAGGTGGCTGCCACGTAAACGGCGCGCGTCCAAGTCCTCGTCGGATAGTCGTACCAGGCCGTCGCAGCGACGCCCATCGCCTCGTCGTCTGGAGAGGCTCCGCCGATGCGCCGGAGCCAGAGCGGACTTCCGGACAGGCTGAGGAGGACGACGAACGCGTCCGTGCCTTCCGACGAGGGGTCGGCTGCGGTCGTCGAAAATGGCCCGACGGAAAGCGGGCCGGAGAATCGCCCTGCGACAGCGGTCACGCCGTAGGCGGCGTCGATGCCGACGGCCGGCGCCGTCGCGTCGCGCGCGCCGCCGAGCTGGACGACCCAGTCCGGGTCCGGGCCTGTCCGCTGGGCCGCAGCCGGTAGGCCGATGAGCGACGCGGCGACCAGAAGAGATCCGAGAGGAAGCCGCATCTGGGAGACCGAGTGTGCTCCGGAGAGTACGCCGCTCGGGGTCCCCGTTTAGCGGTGGCTTCCCGCTGCCGCGTCGACCGCCTCGCGGAACGCCGCGGTGGCGGCCTCGACGTCGGCCGCGCAGACGACGGCCGAGAGCACGGCGACGCCCCACGCGCCGGCCCCGAGCACAGCGGCGACGCGGCCGAGGGTGATCCCCCCGATGGCGACGACCGGGACGCTCACGGCCGCGACCGCCTCGGCGAGGCCTGCCAACCCCGTCACCGGGTCCGGGTCGGCCTTCGAGGCGGTCGCGAAGATGGGGCCGAACCCGATGTAGCTCGCGCCCGCCGCCTCGGCCGCGCGCGCGGCGTCTGCTGTCGTCGCCGTCGCCCCGACAGTTGCGTCGGGACCGAGAATCCGCCGCGCGACGCCCACCGGCAGGTCTGTCTGTCCCAGGTGAACGCCCGCGCCGACGGCGAGCGCGAGGTCCACATGGTCGTCCACGACGAGCGCCACGCCGGCTGCGCGGCACGCCTCGGCCGTCGGGTCGAGAGCCGCCCATCGGGCACGCATCGAGGCGCGCTTGTGGCGGAACTGGACCGTGTCGGCACCGCCACGGACGGTGAGCAGGGCGAGGTCGGCGTGCGAGAACCGCGCCTGCAGGTCCGTGTCCGTGACGACGTGCAGCCGGCCGATTCGGGAA
>JANPJI010000465.1:0-2482 GCA_031425425.1 Rubricoccaceae bacterium | reverse complement strand
GGCCGCGGAGTTGCTCGGAGACCCACTGCACGATCTCGCCGTAGGGGCGCGCCGCGACGCCCTGCGACGTGGCGTCGGCGACGATGCGGCGGTAGGCGGCTGCCGTCTCGGGGTCGAGCACCGCCGTGGTGTCCAGCGCAGCGTCGTCGCCCCTCAGGGGCTCGTCCTCGCCGGTGTCGCCCGCCGGCGTGGCGTAGGCCTGCGGGCCGGTCATGGCCCCGACGTCGTCGGCGGTGGTGCAGGCGGTGCCGAGGGCCGCGAGGGCGAAGAGAAACGCGGAGAGGCGCATGGCGGTGGGCGCGAAGACGCCCGGAAGCTACGGGCCGGAAACGCCCGGCAGCGCGGCGTCGTGCGCGAGCCAGTCCAGTGCCCGCCAGTCGGCGCGGACGCCAAGGGCGCGGCGCAGACGCCGCTCGTACACGGCCCGCGGGACCTCGACCGTCCCGAAGCGCGCGAGGTGCGGCGTCGTCATCTGGGTGTCGAGGAGGACGAACCCGCCGGCCCGCAGCCGGTCCACGAGGTGCACGAGGGCCACCTTCGAGGCGTCGCGGCGCAGGCTCACCATGCTCTCGCCGAAGAACGCCCCGCCGAGGGCGACCCCGTAGAGCCCGCCCGCGAACCCGTCCGCGTCGTGGCACTCGACGCTGTGGGCGAACCCGGCCCGGTGGAGGGCGACGTACGCCGCGACGATCTCGTCCGAGATCCACGTCGTCTCGCGCCCCGGCGCGGACGCGGCGCAGGCCCGCACGACGCCCTCGAAGTCGCGGTCGGCCAGGACACGGTAGCGGCCCTGCCGGACCGTCTTCGCCAGCGTGTCCGGCACGTGGACGGCGTCGAGCGGGAGGACGGCCCGCGGGTCCGGCGCGTAGAAGGCGACGCGGTTTCCGTCGTCCGGGTCCGCCATCGGGAACGCACCCTGTGCGTAGGCCGAGAGCAGAAGGTCGGGAGTGAGATGCAACGAGGACTGGATGAGGAAGGAGCGGTGGCATGTCTGCGCGCACCCGCCTCGCTTACAGACTTGCGCAAACCAAAATACTTGTCATCCTGAATCGAGTTCAGGATGACATAGAATCTGAGGATGCGCCATCGGTCTCCTGTGCGCCCACGGACCACCGCCCACGGACACTGTCCGCGCCACCGTACCTTCGCGCCATGCCCATCGACGTCCGCTCCGGCGACCGCCACCTGCTCCTCGACCGCACGCCCGAGGGCCTCACCGCCGACGGCGAGCGCCTCGACGCGCGGGTGAGCCCGGTCGGACCCAGCGCCGTGCTCGTGGTGGCGAACGGCCGGCCGAGCGTCGCGACGGTCGAGCGCGAGGGCAAGACGGCGCGCGTGACGGTCGGCGGGCACATCGTCGTCGTGGACCTGCGGACGGACACGGACCTGCTGCTGGAGCGATTCGGGCTGGACGCGGGCGACAGCGCGGGCGAGCGCGAGGTGCGCGCGCCGATGCCGGGCCTCGTGCTGCGCGTGCTCGCGGCTCCCGGCGAGGCCGTCGAGGCCGGTCAGGGGCTCGTGGTCCTGGAAGCGATGAAGATGGAAAACGAGTTGAAGGCACCTGCGGCGGGGGTCGTCGGGGCGGTTCACGCCGTTCCCGGCGCGGCCGTCTCGAAGGGCGACCTGCTCGTCGAACTCGCCCCGTGAGCGCTCGACCTGCGGGCGGTCGCCCGGCGGGCGAGGCGGCGAGCCCCGTGCTCGTCACCGGCGCGACGGGCCTCGTCGGGGCCGCACTCGTCCGCCACCTTCTCGCGGACGGCGTGCCGGTCCGCATCCTGCGCCGCACCACGTCGCGGCTGGACCAGCTCGGAGACGCCGCGGACCGCGTCGAGCACGCCGAGGGCGATGTGACCGACGTCGAGTCGGTGCGAGAAGCCGTCCGCGGCACGTCGGCCGTGTTCCACGTCGCCGGGGCCGTCGCGTTCGGTCGCGCGGCGCGGCAGCGCGTGTGGGCGGTCAACGCGGCAGGAACGGCGCACACCGTCGATGCGGCCCTCGCCGAGGGCGTCGGCGCGTTCGTCCACACGTCCAGCATCGCCGCGCTCGGGCGGCCCGAGACGCCGGGCGGCGCGATCGACGAGACGGCGGTCTGGACCACCTCGCGGGCCAACACGGCGTATGCGGCGAGCAAGCGGGCCGGCGAGCGCGAGGCGCTCCGCGGCGCGGCCGAGGGGATGCACACGGTCGTCGTGAACCCGGCCCTCGTGTTCGGGCCGGGCCGGGCGGACGAAGGGACGAACGTGCTCGTCGGGCGGCTGCGCCGCGGGCGCGTCCCGGCGGCCCCGCCCGGCGGGACCGCCGTCGTGGACGCCTGCCTCGCCGAGGGCGTCGCGGCGCTCGTGCACACGTCGAGCATCGCCGCGCTCGGCCGGCCCGAGACGACCGGGTCGGGGCGCGTCGTGCTGGACGAGACGGCCGTCTGGACGCCCTCGAAAACAAACACGGCGTACGCCGAGAGCAAGCGGGCCGGCGAGCGCGAGGC
>JANPJI010000464.1:0-1946 GCA_031425425.1 Rubricoccaceae bacterium | reverse complement strand
GGCGTCGGCGGCGAGGGCGATCTCGAACAGGCCGCTGCCGGTCGAGGAGTAGCCCTGGTAGTAGTTCGTCTGGCCGCCCTCCCACCGAAGGGTGCCCTGAATGTCGAGCGTCGCCTCGAGTTGCCGCAGCGCGGCCCCGGTCCAGCGCATCGTCCCGCCAGGCTCGACGGTGAGCACCCTGTTGCCCGGCGGCTGGTAGTACGTATCGGCGTAGACGATGCCCCCGGCCCATTCGAGGCGCCCGCGGACGACGAGCGGCCCGTCGAAGGCGAGGGCCCGGGTGCCGGGCGTGTGGCCGATCGTGAGGACGGTGCCCGCCTCGACCGTGCTCGGGCCGGTGCCGAGTGTGAGCGTGAAGCCGGTCGCGTCCAGCGCCGCGCCGGCGCTGAGCACGAGCGCCTGGGCCGAGGCGGGGCCGGTGAGGCGGACGCTCGCGCCGGCGATGAGGGCGCGGTCGGCGGGGCCGGGGACGGCCCCACCGGACCAGTTCTGGGCGCTCTGCCATGTCTGGCCGTCGCCGGCTCCGGTCCACGTCCGGTCGGCTGCACGGGCAGGGAGGGCGAGAAGGAACGGGACGAGGAGGAGGAGGGCCGAACGGCGCATCGAAGCAGGGGAGAGACTCCCCACCGGGCGACGTTCGAGCCCTACATTCCAGCGCATTCGGCCGCTTCTCGCAACCTTCATCATTTGTGCTTCCGCCCCCCGACGTCACGCGCCTCCTCGACGACTGGAGCGGCGGCGACGCCGACGCCCGCGACCGCCTCCTGCCGCTCGTCTACGACGAACTCCGCGTGCTCGCGCACCGCCACCTCGCAGACGAGCACCGCGCCGAGACGCTCAACACGACCGCGCTCGTCCACGAGGCCTACCTCAAGCTCGTCGGGCTGGACCGGACGACGTTCCGCGGGCGGGCCTACTTCTTCGCCGTCGCCAGCCGGGCCATGCGCCAGATCCTCGTGGACCACGCGCGCCACCGCGACCGCCTGCGCCGCGGCGGCGGCGTAGCCCCGCTCGAACTCGACGAGGCCCTCGCCGCGGCCGACGAGCGCCCGGCCGACCTCGTCGCCCTCGACGAGGCGCTGACGCGGCTCTCTGCCCGCGACGCCCGGATGGGCCAGATCGTCGAGTTCCGCTTTTTCGGCGGCCTCACGGCCGAGGAAATCGGCGACGTGCTCGACGTGTCCGCGGCCCTCGTCACCCGCGAGTGGACGGTGGCCCGGGCCTGGCTCGCACGTGACCTCGCCGCGCCGTGACCGACGCCCGCTGGACCCGGCTCAAAGACCTCGTCGCCGACGCGAGCGCGCACCCGGCCGAGACGCGGCGCGCGTTCCTCGCCGCGGCGTGCCCGGACGACCCGGACCTCCGCGCCGAGGCCGAGGCGCTCCTGACAACCGACGCCGACACGGCCCTCGCGCCGTTCGAGCGCCTCGGCCTCGGCGTCCGCGCCCTCGCCGCCGACGCGGCGGACACGGCCCATGCGGCCCCGCGCCCCGACCCGCCGCACCTCCGCATTGGGCCGTACCGCATTCTCCGCGAGATCGGGCACGGCGGCATGGGGACTGTCTTTGAAGCCGTCCGCGACGACGGCCAGTACGAGCAGCGCGTCGCCCTCAAGCTGATCCGAGCGGGTGCCGCCTCGGCCGAGGCGCAGCGCCGCTTCCGCGCCGAGCGCCAGATCCTCGCGCGCCTCGAACACCCCGGCATCGCGCGCCTCCTCGACGGCGGACTCACGCCGCCCGCGCCCGACGCGCCGGACGGCCTCCCGTACCTCGTCATGGAGCTCGTCGACGGCGAGCCGGTGACCGCCTACGCCGACGCCCGCGGCCTCGGCGTCGCGGCCAGCCACGGGCTCAAACACGCCGTCTGCCACGCCGTGGCGTACCCGCCAAGGCACCAGCTCGACCACCCCGAACACAAGACGGCCAACCACCACGCCGCTGACGCCG
>JANPJI010000463.1:0-1886 GCA_031425425.1 Rubricoccaceae bacterium | reverse complement strand
AGTCCCAGCAGGACGCCCTGGACCACGAGCGCCGAGGTGATGAAGAAGAAGAGGGCCTCCTCGACGGGCAGCCCTCCGACCGTCCAGCCCGTGGACGTGCCGGCCGTTATGGTCCAGACCCCGTCCCGGATGGCGGTGGCGTCGACCGTGGCGAGGTAGAGAGCCGGGGCGGCGATGCCGCCGAGCCACACGCGCCACTGGCGCACCAGGAGGTCCAGCCCCCAGCCCCACTGATTGGCTAGAGGCGGGCCGGCCCAGGCCAGGATGAGTCCCAGGTAGAGAGTCCGGGTGTGGAGGGCGAGGGCGACGCCGCCGGCCGTCAGCGCGAGCCCGACCGCGGCACCGATGGCCTGCACGGCGCGGGCGCGCCGCGGTGCCCGGGGCGTCCCGGCCCACCGCATCAGAGCCAGCGTCCAGAGCGTGACGAGCGCCGTCTGGAGAACGAAGAACAAGACCTCCTCGACGGGCACGCCCGCGACCGTCGCGAGGACACGGCCGGACCCGTACGTCCACACGCCGCGGGCGACGAGGTACGCGTCCCACGGGAGCGTGTAGACGAGCGCGAGCGCGGCGAGCCCGGCACCGACGCCTGCCGCCCGACGCCACGGAACGTCCGCCGGACGCGCTCGAAGGGCCGCGAGGAGGACCAGCGGCGGGAGGGTGAACCAGAGGTGGAAGGCGAGGTAGGTCATGCCGACGCGCAGGTGAGCCGCACGGCCTGAGCGACGGCGGGGCGACTACACTCCGGCGAACCGGGCGCGGGTCCGCCCCGGCCAACCCTTTCCGACGACCGGTGGCCGGTCAGCGTCGGCAGGCCCTGTCGAGCGCCCCGGCGAGGTCCGCCCACAGGTCGGCGGCGTCTTCGAGGCCGACCGACACGCGGACGAGACCCTCGGTGATGGCCCCGGCCGCGCCGGACTGGACCCGCTGCGTGCTCACGCGCTGCGTGAGGCCGGCCGGGTGCTTCGCGAGCGTGTCCGTCGAGCCGAGGCTGACCGCCGGCGTGACGAGCCGCAGCGCCTGCAGGAACGCGTCGGCCGCGCGGAAGGCCCCGTCGCCCGCGGGGCTCCCGTCCGGCCCGAGGACCTCGAAGGCGAGCATCGGCCCCGGCCCGCCCATCTGGCGGCCGATCAGCCCGCGCGGGTCGCGGCCCGGCCGGCTCGGGTGGTACACGCGCCCGACGCCTGCGTGTCCGTCGAGGCGCGCGGCGAGGTTCGTCGCCGTCTCCTCGGCGCGCCGCACGCGGAGCGGGAGCGTCGGCAGGCCGCGGTGGAGCAGGTACGCCGCGAGCGGGTGGACGACGGCCCCGGTGAGGATGCGGACGATGCGCAGGCGCGCCGCCCACGCCTCGGAACACGCGACGACGCCCGCGAGGACGTCGCCATGGCCGCAGATGAACTTGGTCCCCGAGTGCATCACGAGGGCTGCGCCGAGGCGCGCGGGCTGCTGCAGCACCGGCGTGGCGAACGTCGAGTCCACCATCACCGGCACGCCGTCCGGCCCGCCGGCCGCGGCGACGACCGCCGCGATGTCGACGAGGTCCAGAGTCGGGTTGACGGGCGTCTCGATGCAGACGAGGCCCGTGTCGGGACGGATCGCGCCGGCGACGCCGGCCTCGTCCGTCCACGTGACCGTCGTGCCGAGCAGGCCGGACGAGAGCAGCTTGTCGGTCGTCCCGTAGATCGGCCGCACGCCGACGACGTGGCGCTTGCCCTCGGCTGCCGCGGCGAGGACGGCGGCCGTGATGGCGGCCATGCCCGAGGCGAAGGCCACGCTGGCCTCTGTGCCTTCGAGGGCGGCGAGCCCGGCCTCGAACCGCGCCGCGGTCGGCGCGTGGAGCCGGCTGTAGACCGCCCCGCCCTCGGCCCCGACTCCCTCGCCGTCCA
>JANPJI010000462.1:0-5359 GCA_031425425.1 Rubricoccaceae bacterium | reverse complement strand
GGCCGAGGTGACGGTCGGTGTCGGCTCGTTCGACTGCGGCCAGTCCCGGATGAACCGCGACTTCCGCCGGGCGCTCCGCGCCGAGGGCCACCCCGAGATCCGGTTCGACCTCGACCGCGCCGAGGTGCTCGCCGTGGAGGCGCGCCCCGGCGCGTGGGTGCCGGTCCGCGCGACGGGCCGGCTCCGGCTGGCCGGCGTCGTGCGCGCCGTCACGATCGCCGCCGAGGGGCAGCGGGTGGGCCAGGGCCGCGTCCGGCTCCGCGGGCAGCACCCGATGCGGATGACCGACTTCGGCGTGGACCCGCCGTCGGGGATGCTCGGGATGGTCCGGGCGCACGACCGCATCGTCGTCGGGTTCGACCTCACCGCCTCCCGCCACTGACCGTCTCGCCTCCACCGCCATGCTCCAGATCCGCACGATCCTCGTCCCGACCGACCGGTCCGTCTGCGCCGAGCGGGCCTATGCGCCGGCCGCCGCGCTCGCCGCCCGCACCGGGGCCAGGCTCCGGGTCGTCCACGTCTCCGGGGGCACGCTCCCCCTCGCTGACGACGTTCTCGTGACCCCGGACGATGTGGCGGGCGACCTCCGGCTCCCACTGGGGCACGAACTGCCGAGCCTCTCCAGCGACTTCGAGGAGATTGCCGCGTCGCACGCGTCGCCTGCGCTCGACATCCTCGCCCACGCCCGCGAGCACGACGTCGATCTCATCGTGATGGGGACCCACGGCCGGCTCGGGTTCGGCCACCTCCTCCTCGGGAGCGTGACCGAGAAGGTGGTCCGGCTGGCCGACCGGCCGGTCCTCACCGTCCCCTGCCACGACGTCCCGGAGGGCGGGCCGGTCCTCGCGCCGGTCGACTTCTCGGACGGCTCGCGCGAGGCGCTCCGCCTCGCGGGCGCACTCGCGGCCGAGCGGGGGGCCGTCCTCCACGCCCTCCACGTCGTCGAGTGGCCGACCGAGTTGCCGGCGTACCTCCTCGGCGTCGGCCTGCCCGCGATGCCCGATGTGCTCGCTCGCGCCCAGGCGGAGCTCACAGCGTTCGTCGCGGCGACCGTTGGCCCCGACGCCGTGACGGCGGTCCGCGTTCGCCTGGGCGGCCTGGCGGCCTACGCCGTCGCCGAGTACGCGCGCGAGGTCGCCGCGGGCCTCGTCGTGATCTCGACGCACGGGCGGACGGGGCTGGACCGGCTCCTGATGGGCAGCGTGGCCGAGCGCGTCGTGCGGATGGCCTCGTGCCCCGTGCTCACCGTGCGCCCGGGGACCCGCGGGCTCCTCGCGGCACCGTCCGAGGTCGCCGCGACTGTGGACGAGACCGCCGCGACCGAGCGTGCCGACGTCGCCGCGTGAGCGCACCGTGCCGGCCACGTCGTGCGCGGCCGGCCTCCTCGGTCCCACACGAGCTGCAGGGATCTCCCGTCACGCCGTCAGGCAACCGCCCACTACCCGGCACCGGGTAGGCGACCCATCTTGCCGGTAGCCGCCTGCTCACGAGAGCGGGGTTCGGCTCCGAGCACGCCCCACCCCGATCCCCGTCCGAAGCGCCGCTCCGGGCATAGACCCCCGCCCCAGTGACGAAGAACATCGGCCTCACCGACCGCAAGGTCCGGTTCGCCGCCGCCGCCATCCTCGCCGCTCTCGCCCTGTTCGCCGTCGACGGCGCGCTCGCGTGGGTCCTCGGCGGCGTCGCTGTGGTGCTCGTCCTGACGAGTTCCGTCGGGACGTGCCCAGCCTATCTCCCCTTCCACTTCTCGACCCGCCGCTGAGGGCGTCGCGCCCGCAGCGAATCGGCGGCGCGCGCTCGGAGTGCACGCCCCGGCCGCGCCGTTCGACGGGGTCGCCTGACCTCCGCCCCCGCAGAGCTCCGCCATGGTCTCCCTCTCCGCTCCGCTCGACGGCCGCCCGACCAACGGCCGGCCCACCGACGGCCGGCCCACCGACGCCGAGTCCCTGATCGCCAGGCTCCTCGCCGTCCGGGCCGACATGGTCCGGCAGACGGAGGCGGACGAGGCTCTCCTCGCCGGCCTCCACCCGGACCAGCGCGAGAGCGGGCGGAACCTCCTCCACTACCTCGCGCTCCGCCGTCACGACCTCCGGTCGCTCCAGGGGCCGCTCGCCCGTCTCGGCCTCTCGTCGCTGGGCCGGGCTGAGGCCCACGTTCTCGCGTCCGTCGACGCGGTGCTCGGTGTGCTCCACCGGCTCGCCGGCCGCGCCTGGGAGCCCGAGGGGCCGGCCCCGCTCGGGTTCGACGAGGGCCGGCAGCGGCTGGACGCGCACGCGGAGGCGCTCTTCGGCCCACCGCCGTCCGGGCGGACCACGCGGATCCTGGTGACGATGCCCACCGCGACGGCCGAGGACGACCCGCTCGTCCTCGACCTCCTGGACCGCGGGATGGACTGCATGAGGATCAACGGGGCCCACGACGACGCGGGCTCGTGGGCGCGCACGATCCGGCATCTCCGACGCGCCGAGACGGCGACGGGGCGCACGGCCCGCGTGCTGATGGACCTCGCCGGACCCAAGCTCCGCACGGGTCCGGTCGGCCCCGGCGAGCGGGTCGTCCGCGTCCGCCCTGTTCGCGACGCGCTCGGCCGCGTCGTCCGCCCCGCGCGCGTCTGGCTCACGTTGGCCGAGGCGCCGCTCCCCCCGACAGCGCCGTCCGACGCGGCGCTCCCTGTGCCGGGTGCGTGGCTGGCCCGCCTGGCCGCCGGCGACAGGATCCGGCTCGTGGATGCCCGCGGCTCCAAGCGGACGTGGGACGTGGAGAGCGTGGGGGAGAGAGGGGCGTGGGCGACGGCGGACAAGACGGCCTACGTCGTGCCCGGCACGCGGCTCCACCTGAAGGGCAGCGCGGGCGAGCTAGGCGCGGCCGTCGGCGACCTGCCGGCCCGCGAGGGCTTCCTGCCGCTGCACGTCGGCGACCTCCTCGCGCTCACGCGGTCGGACGCGCCCGGCCGCCCCGCGGAGGCCGACGCCGCGGGCGCGCGCCCCGCCACCGTCGGCTGCACGCTCCCGGACGCGCTCGGCGACGTCGCCACGGGCGAGCGCGTGTGGTTCGACGACGGGACGATCGGCGGGGTCGTCGAGGCGGTCGAGGCAGACCGCGTGCTCGTCCGCATCACGCAGGCCGGCGAGCGCGCGCGGCTCCGCGCCGACAAGGGGATCAACCTGCCCGACAGCCCGCTCCGCGTGGCGGCGCTCACCGAGAAGGACCTCGCGGACCTGCCGTTCGTCGCGGCCCACGCGGACCTCGTCGCGCTCTCGTTCGCCAACACGGCCGAGGATGTCCGGCTCCTCCACGAGCACCTCGCGGCGCTCGCCGCGCCCGGCCGGCCGTCGCCCGCCGTCGTGCTCAAGGTCGAGACGACGCGGGGGTTCGAGAACCTCCCGGCGATGCTGTTCGAGGCCATGCGCGCGCCGGCCTGCGGCGTCATGATCGCGCGCGGCGACCTCGCGGTCGAGTGCGGGTTCGAGCGGATGGCGGAGGTCCAGGAGGAGATCCTGTGGGTGTGCGAGGCCGCGCACGTGCCCGTCGTCTGGGCGACGCAGGTTCTGGAGGGCCTCGCCAAGAACGGGTTCCCCTCGCGCGCCGAGATCACCGACGCCGCGATGGGCCACCGCGCCGAGTGCGTGATGCTCAACAAAGGGCCGCACGTCGTGGAGGCCGTCCGGGTCCTGGGCGACATCCTGCGCCGGATGCAGGGGCACCACGCCAAGAAGAGCTCCATGCTCCGGGAGCTCCATCTGGCCCACGTCGCGCCCGCTCACACCGCCTCGGCGGCCCTCTGACGATGCCTGCTCCGCCGCTCCCCGTCGAGATCTCTGCCGCCGCCGTCGCGCCAGGCGAGATGATGGCGTTTCTCGCCGACCCGGCCCTCTACGCCCACGGCCCGGCGCGGGTGGACGTGGTTCAGACCCACATCTCGTACGTGGCCCTGGCCCCGCCGCTCGTGTTCAAGGTCAAGAAGCCGCTCGACCTCGGGTTCCTCGACTACTCGACGCTCGAACGTCGGCGGCACTTCTGCGAGGAGGAGGTGCGCCTGAACCGGCGGCTGTGCGCCGACGTCTACGAGGGCGTCGTCCCGATCACCCGGCAGGGCGGGCGGCTCGCGTGGGGCGGCCCCGGGCCGCCCGTGGAATACGCGGTCCGGATGCGCCATCTCGACCCTGCCGGCTTTCTCGACGCGCGCCTCGGCGAGGGTGCCCTCGCCCTGCCGGACCTCGATCGCCTGGCCTCGGTCCTCGCCGCGTTCTACCGCGAACAGACTCCGACGGATGCCGCCGCGGCGTGGGGGCGCGCCGACCGGCTCCGTCTCAGCACCGACGAGAACGCCGCGCAGACGGAGCGCTTCGTCGGCACGCTTCTCTCGCGGCCCGCATATGGAGCGCTTCAGTACGCGACGGAGCGGTTCTTCAGCAGCCGGGCGCGCCTGCTGAGCCGCCGGCGCGCCGAGGGCCGCGTCGTCGACGGCCACGGCGACCTCCACCTCGAGCACGTCCACCTCACGCCGGAGCGGGTGTGCGTCTACGACTGCATCGAGTTCAACGAGCGGCTCCGGTTCGTCGACGTCGCGAACGACGTGGCCTTCCTGGCGATGGACCTCGACGCGCGCGGGCGACCCGACCTCGCGCGGCACGTCGCCGAGCGGATGGCGGCGGCCCTCGGCGACCCCGATCTCCTCGACGTGCTCGGCTTCTACAAGGGCTACCGCGCCATCGTCCGCGGGAAGGTCGAGGGGATGCGGAGTACGGAGCCCGAGGTGCCGGCCGCGGAGCGGGCGGCGAGCGCCGAGCGCGCCCGGGCGTACTTCCGCCTCGCGCTCGGGTACGCCGTCGCCGGGTCGCAGCCGCTCGTCGTCGCCGTGATGGGCCGGGTCGGGACGGGCAAGAGCACGCTCGCGCGCGCCCTCGCCGACGCCCTCGGGTGGGAGGCCGTCGCCTCCGACGCCGTCCGAAAGGCGTCAGCCGGCGTGCCCCTCTTCGAGCGGGGCGACGCCGCCGAGCGGGCGGCGCTCTACACGCCGGCGCGGACGGACGAGACCCACGCCGCGCTCACGGACGCTGCGCTCGACCGGGCCGCGTGCGGGCTCGGGACCGTCCTCGACGCGACGTTCGCCACGCGCCGCCACCGGGACGCGCTCCGCGCCGCGCTCGCCGCGGCGGGCGTCGGGCACCGGTTCGTCGAGCTCGTCGCGCCGGACGATGTGATCCGGGAGCGCCTGGCGGCACGCGAGGACGCCTCCGACGAGGCCTCCGACGCGCGGCTGTCGGACGTCGAGGCGCTTTCGGCCCGCTTCGAGCCGCCGACGCCGCTCGAAGACCCCGACCACGTTCTCGCCGACGCGACGGTGCCCGTCGAGGAC
>JANPJI010000461.1:0-4978 GCA_031425425.1 Rubricoccaceae bacterium | reverse complement strand
TCGCAGCTGACCGTGAGCAGGACCAGGCCGAGCCCGAACGCGGCGAGGCGGAATCGGGAGTGGAGCGGAGTCATCGGGAGAGAGGCTGCGGAGCGGCGGCTAGCGGGCCGGCTGTCCGACGTAGAAAGGGAAGTTGGCCGTCGCGAC
This sequence comes from Rubricoccaceae bacterium, assembly GCA_031425425.1. Taxonomy (GTDB): domain Bacteria; phylum Bacteroidota; class Rhodothermia; order Rhodothermales; family Rubricoccaceae; genus DASVSE01. The sequence continues at coordinate 4,831 of JANPJI010000461.1, read as the reverse complement.
GTTGCCCTGGCCGTCGTAGGCGTAGAGGAACATGCGGTAGGCGCCCTCGGTGCGGGGCGTCCGGATGGCGAGCGTGCCGCCGTCGCGGCGGACGGTGTCGAGACGGACGGCGTCGGGGCGCGCTTCGGCGTCGCCGCCGGCCCGGATGTCGGTGCTCTCGGGGAGCAGCTCCCACTCGTAGCGGAGGGCGTCGCCATCGGGGTCCGCGACGGTCGCCTCGAACGTGAGCACGGTCCGGGGCTCGGCGTAGACGCTCGAGAAGACGTCCGCGCCGTTGGCCGTCAGGGCCGTCAGGCTCGGGGCGCGGTTGGCGGGCCATTCACCGGACCACAGGTGTTGGAGCTGGTCCATCACCTCGGTCTCGAAGCCCCCCGGCGTGAAGACGCCGTACCATGTCGGCGTCGTCTCCTGCTTCGCGCCCCAGAGGAAGACGTAGGAGCCGATGGCGTGCGTCGAGTCGGCGCGGATGCCCCGCTCGTAGCGGATGCGGACCATCTCGGCCTTCTCGTGGCTCGACTGCTCGACGGGCGCGCCCCAGGTGGTCTTGGGAACCTCCCAGTGGCCGTCCGGCCCCCACTCGGAGATGATGTACGGCCCGTCCCATCCGGCCCGCCGGAGCGTCGTGCCCACGGACGGGCCTTCGTAGCCGTACGACCGGAGCGCGCTCGTCCCGCCGACGAGCTCGCCGTACGTGTTGATGCCGTAGACGTCGATGGCAGGCGCGCGGCGCTTGATGAGCTGCACCTCGGCGACGTCCAGCCCGGCCGTGACGGTCATGACGGGGTGGTTCGGGTCCTCCTCGTGGATCATCTCGGCGATGTCGTTGATCGCGTCCCACACCTTGAAGTCCGAGTAGAACAGGTCGTTCTCGTTGCCGACGCCCCACATCAGGATGGCCGGGTGGTCCTTGTACGCCCGGACGACCTCGCGAAACTGGGCGAGCTGTGCTGCGACGGCCATGCCGTCGTTGTAGTCGAAGCCCTGGCGCTCCTGCCCGGCCCAGAGGCCGAAGAGGACCGTCAGGCCCAGCTCGTGCGCCTGGTCCAGCACGGCGATGGCCTCGCCCGCGCCCCACGTCCGGACCGAGTTGGCCCCGTAGGCCACGGCGCGGTCCAGGTACTGCTGCCCGCCGACGCCGCGGATGTAGTACGGCTCCCCGCCGCGGTAGAGCGTCCACGCACCCGCGGCGTCCTGGCGCAACTCGACAGGGACCGCACCCCGGGCGGCGAGCGGAGCCGTCCGGACGGCCGCGGTCTGGGGCTCGTCGGTGATCGCGTCTCGTGTCTGCGCCCCGGCGGCGGGGGCGAGGAGGCCGAGCGCGAGAGCCGTGGTCAGTCGGAGTGTCATGTCAGTCGGCCGCCACGAGACGGATGTTGTCGAGGAAGACCTCGCCGGTGTCGGTCATGCGGACGAGCAGCTGCTGGACCGTCCGGAAGTCGGCGTCGCCCTGGAGCGCCGAGAACGGGATGCGGAGCGTCTGCCACTCGGTCGTGAGCATCGGGCTCGGGCCGAAGCGCGCCGCGAGCGGGACGAACGAGAAGCGCTTGCTGTAGTCCTGGAGCCCGATCTGGACGGGGACGGAGGCCGCCGTGCCCGATGCGAGGCGCACGTCGAGCTGGATCACGGCCCCGGCCGCGATGGCCGTCACGTCGACGGGGTACCACTGGTCCCAGCTGACGCCCATCTCGCCGCGGTAGCAGCCCTCGGGGCGCGCGTCCCAGCGGAGCTGGAGCGCCGCGCCGCGGCCCGGCTCCGCGTCTGTGATCCGGACCGACTGGCACGCGTCCGTCACGAGCCCCCAGGCACCGTCAGCCGTGAAGTAGTCGTCGAAGAGTTCGATCGGGAGCGCCGCCGCGTCGCGCCGGGGCGCCTCGACGAGCCACGGCTCCTGCACGGGTGCCTCGTAGAACACGAGGCGGACGTCGTCGATGTAGAGGCTGCCCGACTGCTGGAGCTCGAACATGAGCTGCTTGACGTTGGTCGGGTCGAGGTTCTCCGTCGCGAGGTCGAACGCCGCGAGCGGGACCGTGACGGTCTGCCACTGCTCGTCGATGACGGGCCGCTCGAAGTAGCGGTTGCCGGTGTACGCGAAGCCCATCCCGCCCGAGTAGTCCTCGAGCGTCATCACGATGGGCAGGCCGTACATGGTGCCCTCGCGCGTGCGGACGCGCATCTGGACGGCCGCGTACGGGATGACGTCCGAGATGTCCTTGCCAGCCCAGTTGTCCCATCCGAAGCCGAGCCCGGCCCAGGCGCAGCCGGGCGTGGCGCGGTCCCAGCTCACCGAGATAGCCCGGCGGCCGTCGTACACGACGTCTTCGGTGAGGCCGCCCTGCGTGCAGCGCGCGTCGGCCATGAACCAGATCGTGTCGTCGTTCTGGTCGTCGTAGATCACCGGCGCGACGGCGAGCGCGAGGTCGCGCGGGCGCTCGGTCGCGACCGGGGCGTCGACGCCGGTGTAGAGCGCGACGGGCTGGAAGCGGACGCACCCACCCGCGGCGACGGCGAGCACCGCAGCGAGAAGCGCGGAGGCCAGCGGGGAGGACAGGGCAGCCATGGCGTCGGTTACGGCTGGAGCGGGCCGCCCGCCGTGAACGTGATGTAGTCGATCCCGTACGCGACCTGCAGCGGCGGCGTCGGCTGGGCGTTGTTGTCCGAGATGAGCAGCACGCGGACGGCCACGATGATCTGCGCCTGCGCCTGCGTCAGTCCCAGCTCGCTGACGGGCTTGCTGAAGAGCCGCCACCCGCTGAAGTCCACCGGGATGTCGCCGAACGGCAGGACGGTGTCGACGCCGTCGTTGAAGACGCCGTTTCCGTTGGCGTCGGCGATGAGCTGCACGACCGCGATCGTGAAGTCGGTCCCGAGCCCGCGGATGAGCATGTTGAAATACAAGTCCTCCGGGACGCTCGTGGGGACGGGGAAGAACGAGGCCCCGGTGCGTGGCCGGAGGTCGATCAGGCCGACGAAGAAGTTGCGGACGTTGCGGTCCGTCCCCTGGAGCAGGTAGAAGCCGTTGCCCTGGCCAGGCGGGACGGACGCGCTGATGCCGGCACCCTGGAACTCGAACTCGAAGTTGCCGACGGTGATGCCGGCCGTCGACTCGAAGTCGGCGACGACGTTGCCGGGGTACGTCCGCGGCGTGAGCACGTCGATCGCGGCGCGCGTCGTGTCGAACCGCTCGGCCGGGATCAGCAGGACGGCGTCCACGGGCTCGTCCCGGAAGAGCGGCAGGTCGGTCGTGCCGCCATTCCAGACGGCGTTCTCGGCCGTGATCTCGTTCGAGAAGCCCTCGATGCGTTTCACGGCCCCGGTCTCTCGCCCGGTGATCTCGATGACCCAGTCGACCTGCTTGTTGAAGCGCGCCGCGAAGGTGACCGACTGGCCCGCAGCGAAGTCGACCGTCGCGCGGCTCGCCGTGAGCGTGTCGAGCACGTTGAAGTCGCCGAAGCGGTCGGTGAGGTTCGGGCCGTCCGGGTCCGTGTTGTGGTCGCAGCCGGCCACGGCGACGCCGGCCGCGAGGACGAGGCCGCACGCGAGGGCACGCCGGAGGAGGGAGGAGACGGTCATCGGACTAAAAGGTCATGCTGTAGAGAGCGAACACTTGTCCGATCCGGTAGTCGCCGGTGGGCGTCGCGTCGGCGCCGTAGCCGAAGCGCTGGTACTGGACGGTGAGGTAGACCCGCTCCGCGAAGCGGTACCGCAGGCCGGCCCCGACGAGCGACTCGCTGTCGTCGGTCACGACGGCGGCGGGGAAGTCGCGGATGGTGTTGAAGTCGACGATCTGCGGCACGTAGTCGCGCCCGCTGGACGTCCTGAACGTGCCGCCGAGGAGCACGTCGAGGCGGTCGTAGACCTCGGCCGAGAGGCCCGTCTCGAGCAGGACCGAGGTCAGGTCCACGGTCTCGAAGGCGTTGCCGCCGCGGCGCGTGCTCTCGACCTGTGCGCCGAGGGTCAGGCCGATGGCCCGGGGCAGACCCGCGAGCGCGCCGACGGCGACGTCGGTGCCGGCGCGGACGAGCGTGAAGGCCTTCAGCTCGGTCGTGCCCTGGCCGCGGATCTCGCGCAGCAGCGCCACGTCGAGCGTCGCCGAGACGGGGCCGTCGGTCGGGGCGTAGGCCGCGCCGAGGCGCAGGCCGCGGCGGTTCGGGGTCGCCTTGCCGTAAGGCAGCACGTTGCTGTAGCGCGGGTCGTAGGCCATCAGCCCGTTCGCGACGCGGAACGTGTAGAGACCCGCGTCGCGGGTGAGGTCGTAGAGCGAGACCGGCCGCACGCGGCGGTCGTTGCCAACACGCGTGTACGCGTCGAGCGAGCGCGTGTAGTCCTCGCGCTTGCTCTGCGCCGCGGCGCTGTAGAAGTCCGGGCCGACGTCGACGAACGTCGCCGAGACGTCGAGGCCGCGCGTCGGGAAGGCGGCGGCGAGGCCGATCTCGAGAAACGAGTCGGACTCGTCGAGCAGCCGCTCGGTCGTCACGGTCACGGCGAGCGAGTCCGTCGCGGTCGGCGTGCGCGTCTCGGTCCGCGCGCGGACGTCGGCGACAGCGCGGCCCGTCTCGCCGACGAGATGCACGGCGTAGGCCGGCCGCCGGAGCAGCGTCACGTCGGCGTCGACGCTCAGGACCGAGTTGCGGATGCCGCGGTTGGCGTTGCCCGAGTCGAGGTCGTCCCAGACGTACGACAGGTTGGCCCCGACCGTCGCCTGCGACGCGGCCGGCCCGACGACGGCCGAGGTCGCCCCGACGCGCCCGCCGGCGATGAGGCGCGTCGGCGTCGAGGTGAAGTTGGTTGCGCGCAGGCGGGCGATGAAGACGCGGGCGGCGACGGCGTCCAG
>JANPJI010000460.1:0-1945 GCA_031425425.1 Rubricoccaceae bacterium | reverse complement strand
CGCTCCGCCAGACGCTCGAAACGGGCGTGATGACGTACTGGAGCCGCTCCCGGCAGAAGGTCTGGGTCAAGGGCGAGACGAGCGGGCACGTCCAGCACGTCCGCTCGGTGGCGGTGGACTGCGACGGCGACGCGCTCCTGTTCCGCATCGAACAGGTCGGCGGGGCCGCCTGCCACACCGGCCACCGGTCCTGCTTCTACCGCGCCGTCGCCGCCGACGGCGCGCTCGCGACGGCCGGCGAGCCGATCGTGGACCCCGCGGCGCTCTACAGGCGCTAGCCGAGGCTCGGGACGCCCGGCGGGCCTGACGGTCCCACGGGCACCCGCCCGCTCTGGTCGGGGACGAGCCGCTCGAGCGCCCGGGCGATGTGGCCCGTGAACGGCAGCACGAGCGCGACGCCGGCCACGTTGAACACGACCTGCGCGACGGCGATCTGCCGCTCGACGTCGCCGCCGCCGAGCACCTGCCCCAGCGCCGCGAGCTGCGCGGCGAAGACGATGCCGACCGCGACCGTCCCCAGGTTGAAGCCGAGGTGGAACAGGCCCGACCGCACGGCCTCGCGCGAGCGCCCGACCGAGGCCAGCAGCGTGTCCACGCACGTCCCGATCTCGGCCCCGAGCATCATCGCGATCCCGGCCGGAAGCGAGACGATGCCCTGGCTCGCCAGCGTGATCACGATGCCGACCGTGGCCGAGGACGACTGCAGGACGACCGTCGCCAGCGCCCCGATCGCGACCCCGAGAAGCGTGTTGCGCCCGACGCCCGCCATCAACTCGACGAACGGCGCGTAGTCGCGGAGCGGCTCGACGGCCGTCCCGATCACGCTCAGCCCGAAAAAAACGAGCCCGACGCCGAGGACGACGAGCCCGGCCGTCCGCGCGCGCGGCGACTTCGGGACGACGTGGAGGCCGAGCCCGAGTGCGAGCAGCAAGGGCGCGTACCGGTCGAGGTCGGTCGCGAAGAGCAGGCTCGACACGGTCGTCCCGATGTTGGAGCCCATCACGACACCGAGGGACTGCGCGAACGTGAGCAGTCCGGCGTGGACGAGCGCGATGACCATCACGATGGTCACGGACGACGAGTCGAGGGCCGCCGTCACCACGGCTCCCGTCCCGACGGCGGCGACGCGGTTCGTGGTAAAGCGGGCGAGGAAGGAGCGGGCCGAGTCGCCGGCGGCCTCTTTCAGCGCGCCCGACAGCAGGGTGACGCCGTACAGGAACAGGGCCAGCCCACCGACGACGCCGAGCGCGAGGTCGACCCAGTCCGGCGAGAGCGGGCCGCCGGGGGCATTCTGGGCGGCGACGGCGGCCGTCGTCAGGAGCGCCAGGCCGGCGGCCACGAGAGGGCGGAGGAGGCGGCCGGAAGCGAGACGCACGGCGGGGAGTCGGGTCATCGGGAGACAGAGGGGCGGGGTGATGCGCTGACTTGGATGCGTCCTGAACGCCTGCCCGGAGACGGGGCCGCGCCGCCCGCGGGACGGCCCGCGGCGAGCGGACACGTGGCCGCCCCGCGCCGCCCCGGCGGCGGTCGCCTCGGTTGCGGGCGGCCGCACGCGGACCGCGCCCCGAGGCGCCGCCAGGAGGGGGATGGCAGACGATACCGGCCGGTGAGCAGCGGCTCTAGGCAGCCGAGAGCGTCCCGCGGCGGTTCCTGAGAATGGAGGCCACGACGGCCACGACCAGGATCGCCGCGACGAGCCCGAGCGACACGCCCGTCGGGATCTTGTAGATGTCCACGAGGAGCATCTTGGCGCCGACCCACACGAGGATCGCCGAGAGCGCGGGCTTGAGGTAGACGAACTTCGGCACGACGTCGGCCAGCATGAAGTACATCGACCGCAGCCCGAGGATCGCGAACACGTTCGACGTGAGGACGATGAACGGCTCCTGCGTGATGGCGAGGATGGCCGGGATCGAGTCGACGGCGAACACGAGGTCCGTAAACT
>JANPJI010000459.1:0-6071 GCA_031425425.1 Rubricoccaceae bacterium | reverse complement strand
GTGGACGCCGTGATGGACTCGGTGAGCGTGGCTACGACGTTCCGCGCGGAGCTCGAAGCGCAGGGCATCCTGTTCATGGCCTTCTCCGAGGCGGTCAAGCACCACCCGGACCTCGTGCGGCAGTACATGGGCTCCGTCGTGCCGTACACGGACAACCTGTTCGCCGCGCTCAACTCGGCCGTATTCTCGGACGGGTCGTTCTGCTACATCCCGAAGGGCGTCCGCTGCCCGATGGAGCTCAGCACCTACTTCCGCATCAACGAGGCGCAGACGGGCCAGTTCGAGCGGACGCTCATCATCGCCGACGAGGGCTCGTATGTGAGCTACATGGAGGGCTGCACGGCCCCGATGCGCGAGGAGCACCAGCTCCACGCCGCCATCGTCGAGATCGTCGCCCACGCAGACGCCGAGGTGAAGTACTCGACGGTCCAGAACTGGTACCCCGGCGACGCCGAGGGCGTCGGCGGCATCTTCAACTTCGTGACCAAGCGCGCGCTCTGCGCCGGCGACCGAAGCAAGGTCACGTGGACGCAGCTCGAGACGGGCTCGGCGATCACGTGGAAGTACCCGTCGTGCATCCTCAAGGGGGACCACAGCGTCGGCGAGTTCTACTCGGTCGCCTTCACCAAGGACCACCAGCAGGCGGACACCGGGACGAAGATGATCCACCTCGGCAAGAACACCCGCTCCACGATCATCTCGAAGGGCATTTCGGCGGGCCAGTCCAACAACTCGTACCGCGGCCTCGTCAAGGTGAACAAGAAGGCGACGAACGCGCGCAACTTCTCGCAGTGCGACTCGCTCCTGATCGGCGACCAGTGCGGCGCGCACACGTTCCCGTACATCGAGATCCACAACGACACGGCCAAGGTCGAGCACGAGGCGACGACCTCGAAGATCGGCGAGGACCAGATGTTCTACTGCCAGGCCCGCGGCATCTCGGAGCAGGACGCGCTCAACCTCATCGTGAACGGCTACGCCAAGGAGATCCTCGCCAAGCTCCCGATGGAGTTCGCCGTCGAGGCGCAGAAGCTGCTCAGCGTCCAGCTCGAAGGTTCCGTCGGGTGATGGGATGTGGGATGGGGCATGCGGATGAGCAGATGCTCCCGGTGTCCTGTCCAGTTCAGCCCATCCCGTATCCCCTATCCCGCATCCCATGTCATTGCTCGAAATCACCAACCTGCACGCGCAGGTCGAAGACCACCCGATCCTCAAGGGCCTCTCGCTGACCGTCAACGCGGGCGAGGTGCACGCGATCATGGGGCCGAACGGCTCCGGCAAGTCCACCCTCGCGAGCGTGCTCGCGGGGCGCGAGGACTACGAGATCACCGAGGGCACGATCTCGTTCGACGGCCACGACCTCGCCGAGATGGCCCCCGAGGAGCGCGCGCGCGAGGGCCTCTTCCTCGCGTTCCAGTACCCGATCGAGCTTCCGGGCGTCTCGACGCACCAGTTTCTGCGGACCGCTGTGAACGCCGTCCGCGAGCACCGCGGCGAGGCCCCGATGTCGGTCGTGGACTTCTTGAAGCGCATGCGCGAGAAGGCGGCCTTCGTCAACCTGGACCCCGCGCTGATGAACCGCTCGGTCAACGAGGGCTTCTCGGGCGGCGAGAAGAAGCGCGCCGAGATCTTCCAGATGGCGATGCTGGACCCGCGCCTCGCGATCCTCGACGAGACCGACTCGGGCCTCGACATCGACGCGCTGCGCGTCGTCTCGGACGGCATCAACAAGCTCCGCAGCCCCGAGCGCTCGTTCGTGCTCATCACGCACTACCAGCGCCTGCTGACGTACGTCCAGCCCGATTTCGTGCACGTGCTCGTCAACGGCCAGATCGTCCGCTCGGGCGGCCCCGAGCTGGCCCTCGAACTCGAAGAGCGCGGCTACGACTGGCTCCTCGACGAGCCCGCCGTCGCCGGCTGAGCCGCCCCCTGACCTCCGACGGTTCACCCTCAACCCGTTTCAATGATCGATCTCGAGAAGGCCCCGACAGCCGGACCCGCCGCAGTGGGGCGGTTCCACCAGGCGCTCACGGAGCTCGACGCCGCGTTCGAGGGCGACGGCGCGCCCGACCCGTTTGCCGACCTCCGGCGGACGGCCCGCGGCCACTTCGAGCGCCTCGGCGTGCCGACCCGCCGCCACGAGGCGTGGAAGTACACCGACCTCCGGTCGGCCCTCGCGCCGGACTACGTCTTCGCGACCGGCACCTCGGACCTCAGCGCCGATGACCTCGACGCCGCCGTCGCCTCGGCCACCGTAGACGGCCTCGGCGCGTACCGCATCGTGGTCGTGGATGGAGCCGTGCAGCCGGACCAGTCGGACCTCGCCGGGCTCCCAGACGGCGTCGACGCGGGCAGCCTGCGCGAGGCGTCCCTCGCGAGCGGCTCGGCCGTGGCGGACTACTTCGGAAAGTATGCCGACGTCGAGCAGAGCGCGTTCGCCGCGCTCAACACCGCCTTCCGCCTCGACGGTCTGTTTCTGCACGTCCGGAAGGGCGTCGAGTTGGACCGGCCGGTCCACGTCATCCACGTTCTGACGGCGGCGCAGCCGACGTTCGTGCAGACGCGGCACCTCGTCGTGGTCGAGGCGAACGCGTCGGCCGAGATCGTCGAGACGTTCGTGACGGCGGGCACGGCGGACGGCCTCGCCGGGTCCGGCGTGAGCGCGGCAACGTTCCGCAACGACCTCACCGAGATCGTCGTCGGGCGCGGGGCGCGCATGGAGCACGTCCGCATCCAGGACGAGGGGCCGGCAGCCAACGGCGTCTCGCTCGTCCAGATCTACCAGGAGGCCGACTCCCAGGCGACCACGCTCACGTTCACGTTCGCCACGGCGACGGTCCGCAACCACAGCGTCGTCGTCCCGGCTGGGCCGGGCTGCACGAGCACCATCGGCGGGCTCTACGTGTGCCACGGGACGCAGCACGTGGACACCCACACGCTCGTGGACCACGTCGCGCCGGGGTGCGTCTCGAACGAGCGATTCAAGGGCATCGTCTACGACCAGAGCGTCGGCGTGTTCAATGGCAAGGTGTTCGTGCGCCGCGAGGCGCAGCAGACGAACGCGTACCAGCAGAGCCAGGGCGTGGTGCTGAGCCCGGACGCGAAGCACTTCTCGAAGCCCGAGCTCGAGATCTACGCCGACGACGTCAAGTGCTCGCACGGCTCGACGACGGGCGCCATCGACCCCGAGGCGCTGTTCTACCTCCGCGCGCGCGGCCTCTCGGAGTCCCAGGCGCGGTCGCTCCTGCTGTACGCCTTCGCCCACGACGTCGTGGAGATGGTGGCCTCGGAGCCGCTCCGCGACCACCTCGACGCCCGCATCGCCGAGCGCCTGACGTGAACGGGATGTGGCATAAGGGATACGGGATGGGCAGACGGCTCATCTACGCAGTCTGCCCATCCTTCATCCCCGATCCCTCATCCCCATGACCCGCGACTTCCTCATCACCGGCCGCGAGGTGGACGACCTGTCGCCCCTCGAAGAGTCCGTCCGCGACGTGTGCCGAGGGATCTACGACCCCGAGATCCCGGTCCCGATCTGGGACCTCGGCCTGATCTACGGGTGGACGATCACGGACGTCGAGGACGGTGCCCGCGTCGACGTGAAGATGACCCTGACGGCACCGAACTGCCCGGCGGCCGAGACGCTCCCGGTTGAGGTCGAGACGGGGATCAACGCGCTCGAAGGCGTTGCGCAGGCGGCGGTCGAGATCGTGTTCGTCCCGTCGTACTCGATGGAGATGCTCGGCGACGAGGCGCGCCTGACGCTCGGGCTGATGTAGGTCCGTCGGGGTGAGACGCGGCGGCGTGCGCGCCTGCCGGTCGCGGCGAAGGGTGGCATCAACAGGATGCCTCGGGGCCGAAGCGTTCCCGGATCGGCGGCTAAAGCGGGCGGACCGGGCGCGGCACAGGGGTGAAGGAGAGGCGGGTACCGTCCACCTGGGGGCGGCCTCTCCCTCCTGCCAGATGCCTCTGTCTCCCGCCCTCCTCGACTCCCCGATGCGCCAGGCCGAGCGCACGCTCCGCCGCCCGTCGTCGGCCGTGTGGCTCCGAGCCGTGAGCCTGCGCACGCCGCGCTTCGACGAGGCGCTCGCATTCTACGTGACCGCGCTCGGGCTCACGCTCGGGGCCGTCGAGGTGCACCCGCTGACGGCGCGCGCCTCGGCGCGGCTCCTCGACGCCGAAGGCCACGACGTGTTCGAGCTCGTCGACGACGAGACGGCCGGCGCGGCCGGCCACCACGAGCTGTCGTTCGCGATGCCGCGGCGGACGGTGACGCTGCTCCGCGCGCGCCTCGAAGCGCTCGGGATCGCATCGGCAGAGGCCGGCAGCGGGCTGAGCTTCTGCGACCCCGACGGCTCGCGGATCCGCGTCGAGGCGATGTAGCGTCGAGAAGCGAGGCGGAGCCGCCTACCAGCTCCCGGAGGCGCCGCCGCCACCGGACGAGCCGCCGCCGCCGCTGTAGCTGCTCCGCGACGAACCGCTCGACGAGCTGCTGTACCGGGACGGGACGGCGTGGCTCACGCCGTCGATGAGGACCGTCCGCTGCCCGCGGCGCTGCGCATCCGCGAGGATCGCAGCCTTCCGGCGCCGCGCGCGCCGCGCCGCGCCGTAGACGGGGTGCCGTTCGAGGAACACGTCCAGCGCCATCGCGAGGACGGGCACGAGGATGAGAGGAAAAAGCCCCAGGGGCGACTGAAGGGCGATCGCAAACGGGATCGACATGAACCCGCCCATGAACACGCCAATTGCTCCGGCGAGGACCGTCCCTTTCACACCGGCGAGGTTGGTCCGGAGGATGAGCGCGAGCGGCAGGCTGGGGAAAAACACCCCGAAGAGCGGGAGGATGATCCACCAGGCCCAGCCGGGGAGTTCCACGGGCGGGACCTCCGCGTACGTCCCTGCGACGCTCGCCAGGATCGCCTCGGTGCCGGCGAGGACGCCCGCGTCGTAGTCGCCGTCGCGGAAGTGCGGCACGATGTCGGTGCGGATGATCGTCGCGGACCGGGCGTCGGTGAGGTCGCCTTCGAGGCCGTAGCCAACCTCGATGCGCACCTGTCGGTCGTCGCGAGCGACGAGCAGGAGCGCGCCGTTGTTGCGGCCCTCCTGCCCGATGCCCCACTCGCGGAACACGCGCGTCGCGAACTCCTCCAGGACGGCTCCCCCGAGCGACGGCACCGTCAGGACGACGACCTGCGTCGTGGTCGAGTCCTCGAAGGCGGCGAGGCGCTCGGTCAGCGCCGCCTCGACGGCAGGCGAGAGGATCTCGGCCGTGTCCACGACGCGGCCCGTGAGGGCTGGGACACCCTGCCCCCGGGCGGAAGAGGCCAGGACGAGGAGCGCTACGAGGAGCGCGGCCTTCATGAGTCGCGGAGGCGGACGCCGTCGCTCAGCTCGTCCGTGTCGTCCTCGCGGACAGCCACGCCGCGGCGGTGCAGCAGGTCCCCGCACATGTCGACGGCCGAGACGAGCCCGCCGGCGAGGTCGTTCTGGCGGATGCCCGTCCGCACGCGGTCCACGACCTCGACCCACTCGGCCGTCTCGACCTTCGCGTTGATCCCCGAGTCCCCGACGACCTCGATCCGGTGCTCGAAGAGCGACACGAAGAGCAGGATGCCGGTCCGATCGCGCGTCCCAAACACCTCCTCGTCGAGGAACGCCTCGGCGGCGCGGCGGTGGACCGTCTCGGCGAGCAGGCCCGGCCCGGCGAGCAGCCGCCGCGCGGCCGGGACGTACTCGCCGACGAGCGCCCCGACCACGCCGCCCAGGATCGTCGCGGCCTCGACGGCCCACGAGGCGTAGAGCCACGTCAGCCCCCACCCATCGTACAGGCTCGACACGCCCAGCGCGGCCGCGGCCGCGAGGAGCGCCCCGACCGAGGCGGCCCGCCACGTGGCCACGTCGTAGTCGCCGCTCTGGCGGACGACGAACGGGACGATCTCGCCGGCCGTCCGCTTCTCCGCCTCGCCGACGGCGACGCGGATGCGGTCGAGGTCGGCCTCGGAGAGTGCGGGAGCGGACATCAGGGGGCGGGCTGGTTGGACACCGGCGACGCCGCGAGGCGCGCCACG
>JANPJI010000458.1:0-4956 GCA_031425425.1 Rubricoccaceae bacterium | reverse complement strand
CGCCGACATCGGCGCAGCGGCCGCGGCTGAGAGCGAAGCGACGTTCGATCTCGCGGCCCTGGACGGGCCGACGTTCGACCTCCTCGCCGCCCTCTTCGAGTCCGACGGGGCCACACCCGACGCGCTCGGTGCCCGCGTCCGTGTCCCGCGGGAGGCCGTGGACGGCCTGCTCGGGACGCTCAGCCGGCTCGGCTACGTCGAGCGCGAGGGCGACGCGGCGTGGCTCACCGGCGAAGCGTTCGGCCTGCGACGGGCCGTGCGGCGGGCCCCGTTCCGACGCAACGACGCCTGAGCACTGGACGGGCTACGGGGCGGGGACGACCTCGACACGTACCCCCGGCTGCGGCGAAAACCGCATCGCGAATACCGCCCGCGAGTCCTGCGCGATCACATACGTCATCGTCTGGTCCGGGCGGACCACCTCAACCGTCCACGCCTCCACCGCGCCGGCCGGCGTCACGACCGACTCGGTGCCCGTCACCGTCACCGCCGTCTGGACGAGCCCGTCGTCCGGGTCCAGCGTCGTGAAGGTGGAGGCGTAGCCGGCGGCGAGCGGGAGCGAGCGGACGATCTCGGAACTCCAGCCGCCGCCGAAGACGGGCTCGCCGAACGTCACCACGGAGTCCCGCGCCGTGCCGTCAGCCGCGGTGACGCGCGTCATGGCGTGGCCGTCCATGTACGTCGCCGTCTGGGCCCCGGCCCCGGCACCGGTGCGGACGTTGGAGCTGAAGACGGGGGCGAGGCCGGGCCACACCGCGACGACCGAGTCCGTCTGCGCCTGCCCTCCCATGGCGACGTTCAGCCGCATCGTCCGCGTGACGCGGTCGCCGGCGATGGTCGTCGCCTCGACGAGTGTTCCGATGTCCTGCTGCATCGGGGCGACGAGGCGGACGACAAACCGCTCCTCGCCCGCTTGGATCACGGACGTGTCGAGGGCGGGGTCGCCGGGGCGGACGGTGGTCTGGGCGACCGCCGGGCCGGCGAGGACGAGAGCGAGCAGGAGAGCGACGCGCATATCTGGAAGGAGAGGGGGGAGAGCAGAGACGGAAGGCGGGGGCGAAAGTTGCCCCGTCGCCTACCGTCGGCTCTCGCCGAGGCGCCGCGTGAACGAGACGGCGAAGCCGACGCCCAGCACGATCGTGCCGAGCCACAGCAGCGACAGGAACGGCTTCTCGTAGGCCTGCACCACGACCCACTCCTCCTCGGCCGGCGTCGCGCCGTCGACGACGAGCTTGATCGCGCCCTGGTCCACGACCATGCCTACGAAGGCGAGCCCGAGGCCCCAGTCCGTGGCGCGGTTCTGGACGAACTGCTGGACGCGGTCCTTGCCGATGACGTAGACCGGCCGCAGCAGGCGCGTCTCGCCCGTCCGGGTGTTGCGGACTTCGAGGCGGGCGGCGACGGCGAGGTCGATCGAGTCCCGGCGCAGGCCCACCGCGTCGAGGTCCACGTCGAGGTCGTAGTCCAGGAAGCGGACCGTGTAGGCGGCCTTGTTCTCGCCCGCATCCAGCGTGAGCGAGTCGCCCCGGGCGAGGATGATCTCCTCGGGCGGACCCGCCTCGGCGGGCGTCTCGCTCATGGCGGACGGGAAGACGGCGACGTAGAGGTCGCGGACGAACCCGGCGCGGACGGCCGGGTGCTGGATCCACTGGTCGCGGCCGTCCTTGTAGACGACGTTGCGCGTCTGAAACGTGGCTCCGCGGCGGTCCGTGACGTCCAGCACGTACACCGGCCGGCCCTCGTCGTTGGTCTCCTGGCCGGTGTAGGTCCACGCGTAGCCGTCCGCGCGGACGGTCTCGCCGAGCGGGACCACGACGTTCTCGCGGGAGCCCTGGATGTCCGTCCCGGCATTGTCCGAAATCGGGTCGTTGTACACGCCCGAGGCGACGATGCCGAGCAGCATCAGCCCGAAGCCGACGTGCGTGAGGGAGCCGCCGACCATCTTGAGGTTGCCGCGGCCGACGCGCGCCATCACGATCGCGTTGCCGAAGAACGTGAAGAAGGCCGCGAAGAGCAGCAGCAGCAGCAGCAGGCTCGTCCCGTGGGTCTGCAGGAACGTGCCCACGGCGGCCGGCACGAGGCCGGCCTCGGCCGTCTGCGCGGCCGGCGCGGCGAGCGGGCGGACCGTCTCCTGCACGAACGGCGTGAACAGGACCACGGCGGCCGTCGCGGCGACGGTCAGCGCCACCGGCCTCAGCAGCACCCGGTTGACGTCCTCGACGGACATCGTGCGCCACCAGAACGTCTGCCCCAGCCCCGCCAGGAACGCGATGCCGACGCCGAGCGGGAGCGTCCACGTGGTGTAGAACGCCGCCGGCACGGCCGAGGGGTTGTTGCGGAAGACCGTCCCGATGATCGGAGCCGACGTGCCGAGCGCGATCACGATGCCGGTGAGGGCCAGCAGGAGCGCGCCCGTGAACACCATGGACTCGCGGCTGAGCGCGGCCGGCGCCTTCGCCGGGACCGGCAGGTCGCGCCAGCGCCACGCGAGAAGCCCGAACCCGAGAAGCCCGATCGAGCCGATCCACAGCAGGAGCTGGTTGTACAGCCC
Organism: Rubricoccaceae bacterium; assembly: GCA_031425425.1. Lineage (GTDB taxonomy): Bacteria > Bacteroidota > Rhodothermia > Rhodothermales > Rubricoccaceae > DASVSE01. Next base: position 2,405 of record JANPJI010000458.1, on the reverse strand, counting down.
GAGGTCCACGAACGAGTGGACCGAGACGTCGCCGAGGACGCCGGAGCGCGTCAGGAACGTCGAGTAGATGACGAACTGGAAGGCGATGACCGAGAGGACGAGGGCCGCCTTGTGCCCGCCGGCGGTCTTCTTCTGGACGACCATCGCGTGCAGCCCGGCCACGGCGAAGAGCCACGGCACGAGCGAGGCGTTCTCGACGGGGTCCCACGCCCACCAGCCGCCGAAGCTGAGCGTCTCGTAGGCCCAGTAGCCGCCCATCATGATGCCGATGCCGAGCACGCCCGTCCCGGCGAGCGCCCACGGGAGCGCGGGCCGCACCCACTGCGTGTACTTGCGCGTGACGAGGCCCGCTGCCGCGAACGCGAACGGCACCATCAGGAGCGTGAAGCCAACGAAGAGGGTGGGCGGGTGAATGACCATCCAGCCGTTCTGGAGGAGGTCGTTGAGGCCTTGCCCGTCGGCCGGGACGAAGCCGGGCACCTGGAGCATCGGCGCGTCGGGGAACTTGGCGGCGAGGCTCACGAACGGGCTCGCCCCGACCGGCAGCGGCCCGAGCTTCAGGCCCACGATCATCGAGAGCAGAAACGCCTGGCACAGCGCCACGACGGCCATCACGACCGGCCCGAACGTCGCCTGCGCCTCGCGCGCGGTCCCCGTCCGGCCGGGGTGCGTCCACCACCGGATGAGGAGCCCGCCGACCGCCCCCGTCATCATCACCCAGAGGAGGAACGAGCCCTCCTGGCCCGCCCAGAACGACGAGAACGTGTAGTGCCACGGCATCGCGCGGCTCGTCTGCTGGTAGACGTACGCGAGCTCAAAGTGCCGCCCGAAGAGGGCCGTCCACAGCGCGGCCGCGGCGACGGCGAGGCCGGCCAGCATGGCGGCCCACGCCCAGCGGCCCGTCCGCGCCCACATCTCGGCGTCCGGTTTCCGGCGCGCGGCGAGGACGAACGCGACGCCCGCGGCGAGCGTGGCGACGAAGGCGACGATCAGGGAGAGGTTTCCGACGAGAGCAAGCATGGCCGGACGGGTTTCAGCGTGGAGTGAAACGTACGCCTTCGAGACGCTCGTTCGTGCCCGCGACGAGCCGCCAGAGCCTTTTCCGCGCCGTCTTCCCACCCTGCGTCGCCTCGGCTCTACCGGGCGACGGCGACGGCGCGGAGCTCGCGGATGACGGTCACCTTGATCTGGCCGGGGTACTCCATGTCGCGCTCGATGCGCCGCGAGATGTCGACGGCCAGCGTCTCCGCGACCGCGTCCGACACGACCGCCGTATCCACGACGACGCGGATCTCGCGGCCCGCTTGGATCGCGTAGGCCTGCACGACGCCCTCGAAGCCGGCCGCGATCTCTTCGAGCGCCTTGAGGCGCTGCACGTACCGCTCGAGCGACTCGCGGCGCGCGCCCGGCCGCGCGCCCGAGGCGGCGTCGGCCGCCTGCACGAGCGGCGCGATGAGCGTCGCCATGGGCACCTCGTCGTGGTGCGCGCCGACGGCGTTGCACACGTCCGGGTGCTCCTTGTAGCGCCGGCACAGCTCCATGCCCGCGATGGCGTGCGGCTGCTCCAGGTTCTCCTCGACGACCTTGCCGATGTCGTGCAGCAGCCCGGCCCGCTTGGCCTTGCGCGCGTCGAGCTCCAGCTCGGACGCCATCAGGGCGGCCAGCTTGGCGACCTCGATGGAGTGCGCGAGCAGGTTCTGGCCGAAGCTCGTCCGGTACTTCATGCGCCCGACGAGGCGCACAAGCTCGGGGTGGAGGCCGTGGATCTGCAACTCGAGCGCGGCCTGCTCGCCCGCCAGCACGACCTCCTGCTCCACCTCAAGGCGCGTCTCCTCGACGACCTCCTCGATGCGCGCCGGGTGGATGCGCCCGTCGGCGAGCAGCCGCACGAGCGCCATCCGCGCGACCTCGCGGCGGACCGGGTCGAAGCCCGACACGAGCACGGCGTCGGGCGTGTCGTCCACGATGACCTCGGTCCCGGTCGCGGCCTCGAACGAGCGGATGTTGCGGCCCTCGCGCCCGATCACGCGGCCCTTCATATCCTCCGAGAGCAGCGGCACGGCCGTCACGGTGTGCTCGATGGTGGTGGTGGCGGCGAGGCGCTGGATGGCCTTCAGGATGACCTTCTGGCCCTCGCGCTGGGCCGTCCGCCGGGCCTCGTCGCGGGCGTCCTTGACCTGGCCGGCGGCTTCGAGGCGCGCCTCGCGCGTCATCTCGGCCGTGAGCTGGGCGCGCGCCTCGTCGCGGCTGAGTCCGGCGGCCCGCTCGAGCGTCGCGAGTGTCTCCTCGACGAGCCGCTCCAGCCGGGCCGTTTCCTCGGCGAGGCGCGCCTCGGCCGACTCGGCGTCGCGCTCGCGTGCCGCGACCTCCTGTTGGCGCCGGCCGGCCGTCCGCGCGAGCGCCTG
>JANPJI010000457.1:0-3253 GCA_031425425.1 Rubricoccaceae bacterium | reverse complement strand
CGCGGCGCTCGTGCTGGACCAGGGCTCGGACCCGTTCGTGCCCGCCGTCACGTTCCCGAACCTGCCGGCGTACCCGACGCAGACGTCGCAGCTCGTCTCCGTCATCCCGTTCCCGAGCGCGCCCACGCCCGCCGTGCCCGGCTACGTCCGCCCCGCCCCCGAGGACCTCGTCGTGTACGAGATGCTCGTCCGCGACTGGGTGAGCCGCCACGACTTCCAGACGATCTCGGACTCGCTCGACTACCTCCAGCGCCTCGGCATCACAGCCCTCCAGCTGATGCCCGTCTCGGAGTTCGACGGCAACGAGACGTGGGGCTACAACCCGAACCACTACTTCGCGGTCGACAAGTACTACGGCCCGCCGGCCGCGCTCAAGGCGCTCATCGCCGAGGCGCACCGCCGCGGCATGGCCGTCATCCTCGATGTCGTCTACAACCACCAGACGGGGCAGTCGCCGTTCGTGCGGCTCTACAACACCGGCGACTTCGGCGCGCCGACGCCGGACAACCCGTGGGTCAACCCCAGCGCGCGGCACCCGTTCAACGTCTTCAACGACAACAACCACGAGTCCGCGCTCACCCAGTACTGGCTCGACGCCGCCAACCGCTGGTGGCTGGAGGAGTACCGCGTCGACGGGTTCCGCTACGACCTCTCGAAGGGCTTCACGCAGACGTGCGGCGGTGGGGCCTGCACCGACGGCAACTTCTCGGCCTACAACCAGGGCCGCATCAACATCCTGACGAGGATGGCGGACGCGATCTGGACCGTCGACCCCCAGGCGATCGTCATCCTGGAGCACTTCGCCGACGCGAGCGAGGAGCGCGTCCTCGCCAACCACCGCCGTGGCGAGGGCCGGCCGGGCATGACGCTCTGGAGCAACATGAACAACGCCTACGCCGAGGCCGCGATGGGCTACCTCAACTCGTCGACCGACTTCGGGCGCGCGTACCCGCCGTTCAACCAGTACCCGCTCTCGGGCCAGATCACGTACATGGAAAGCCACGACGAGCAGTGGCTCCAGTTCAAGGTCCGGACCTACGGCGCGTGCGCCAACGCCCCCGGCGGCGGCGCGACGTGCGCGTCGAACCCCGGCCCGTACAACACACGCACGCTCGCGACGGCGCTCGAACGGCAGGCGCTCGCCGCGGCGTTCTTCCTGACCGTGCCCGGCCCGAAGATGCTCTGGCAGTTCGGCGAACTGGGCTACGGCGGCGCACCGGGCGAGTGCCTCGTCAACGGCAGCGGCACGGGCGAGTGCCCCGCGGGGACGCCCGGGCGCGTCTCGAACAAGCCGATCCGCTGGGACTACTACTCCGCCGTCCCGCCGGCCGCCAACGGATCGGGCGTCACGGTGACGCCGACGAGCCCGGCCGAGCGCCAGCAGCGCCGCGCGCTCTACACGTCGTTCTCGAACCTGCTCGGCCTCCGCAACGGCTACGACGTCTTCCGGACGCCGTCGAACGTCCAGATGAACGTCGGCGCGGGCGTCGTGGACCGCACGATCCGGCTCGAAAAGGACGGCCTCGTGGTCGTCGTGGTCGGCAACTTCGGCCTCACCGAGCGCACGTCGACGCCTCCGCTCGCGGCCGGGAGCACGTGGTACGACATGATCGGCGACGGGCAGGTCGCCGGCGGCTCCACCGTCACGCTCGGGCCGGGCCAGTGGCGCGTCTACGCCAACCAGGACCTCAACGTGCCGGTCGCCGGCGAAGCTCCGACGGCCCCGGCGACGCGCTTCGCGCTCGACACCGTCTTCCCGAACCCGACGGCCGCCCGCGCCACCGTCCGCTACACGCTCGACGCCGCGGCCGACGTGCGCCTCGACGTCGTCGACGTGCTCGGCCGCCGCGTCGCGACGCTCGCGTCGGGCGCGCAAGGGGCGGGCATCCACGAGGTCACGCTCGACGCGTCGGCGCTCCCGGCCGGCGTGTACGTCCTCCGCCTCACGGCTGGCGGGCGCGCAGCGACGACGCGCCTGACCGTCGCCCGCTAGCACTCGTCCCGATGCTCCGACCCCTCGCTCGCCTCGTCACCGCTGTCGCCCTCGTCGGCGCTGCCGGGGCGGGGGTGTCGGCGCAGCCGGTGACGGTCACGTTCCGGTTCCTGCCGGACCTCACGCCTCCGGCGCTGAGCGTGACGCGGGCCTTTCTGCCGGGCGGCTTCAACGACTGGGGCCAGCCGTACGGGCCGGCCGGCCAGATCCAGCCCGGCGACGAGTCGGCGATGGTCTACCGGGCGGACCTCGCCGAGTACCGCTACACGATCGCCCTGCCGGTCGGCGTGACGAGCTACAAGATCCAGTACCACCGCAACGCGGCCGGGACGGACTACGCGTGGATCCCGGACCCGCTCGTAGCCGAAGTCACCGGGCCGAACGACGACTCGGTGATCCGCGTCGCGGACCCGATGGCGTTCCAGCTCGCCCGCGAGCAGAACGCGGCCGGCGACATCGAGGCGGTCTCGGTCGGGTTGTTCGGGACGCAGGCGTTCACGAGCGTCGCGTTCACGGTCAACGAGACGACGGTCACGACCGGCATCGCGGACACGGGCGGCGGCGTGTTTCGGCTCGTGCTGCCGGCACCCGTCCCCGGCGGCTCCCTCGTCCGCGTCGACGCGACGGATGCGGGCGGCCGAAGCGTCTCGGCGAGCATCGGCGTCGTCCCGCCCGTCGTCGACGACGCACCAGTCCCGGCCGGCGTGCCGGATGGCATCACGTACAGCGACGTCGACCCGACCGTGGCGACGCTCGTGCTCCGCGCGCCGGGCAAGGACTTCGTCCACGTCCGCGGCGCGTTCAACGACTGGCGCATCGAGCCGGCCTACGTGCTGAACCGCGACACGTCCGATCCGCGCGGCACGCGCTGGTGGATCACGCTCTCGGGCCTGCCGCCCGGCCAGGACACCGCCTTCCAGTACCTCGTCGACGGCGAGATCGAGGTCGCGGACCCGTACGCGGCGCGCGTGCTCTACGCCGGCCAGCCCGGCTTCCCGACCGGCCGCTCGCTCTACCCGGTCGGTATTCTGCACCCCGGCGCGGCCCCGTTCCCGTGGACCGACGCGGGCTTCACGCCGCCGGCGACCGACGACCTCGTCATCTACGAACTGCTCCTGCGCGACTTTCTCGCCGACGACCGCTTCGAGAAGCTCACCGACACGCTGGACTACCTGGTCCGCCTGGGCGTCAACGCCATCGAGCTGATGCCCGTCTCGCAGCGCGACGACACAGAGTCGTGGGGCTACGACCCCGGCTTCG
>JANPJI010000456.1:0-4864 GCA_031425425.1 Rubricoccaceae bacterium | reverse complement strand
GCCGTCGCCTCGTGCTGGAGCGCCTCGAGCAGGCCCGCGTCTTCGAGCGCGTCGACCTTGTTGTAGACCATCACGGTCGGCTTGTCGCTGGCGTCGAGCTCGGCGAGCGTCTCCTGAACAACCCGGACGTGGTACTCGAAGGCCCGGTGCGTCACGTCGACGACGTGGAGCAGCACGTCCGCCTCGCGGACCTCGTCGAGCGTGCTCTTGAAGCTCTCGACGAGCGCGTGGGGCAGCTTCCGGATGAAGCCGACGGTGTCGGCGAGAAGGACCGGCCGGTTGGGCGCGAGCGCGATCTGGCGCGTCGTCGCGTCGAGCGTGGCGAAGAGGCGGTCCTCTGCGAGCACGCCCGCGTCGGCGAGGGCGTTCATGAGCGTGCTCTTGCCAGCGTTGGTGTAGCCGACAAGCGCGACGCGCGTCTGGTCCGTGCGCGACTTGCGCTGGGTCGTCCGCTGCTGGTCCACCTTCTGGAGGTGCTCCTTGAGGACCGAGATCCGCTTGCCGATCATGCGGCGGTCGGTCTCGATCTGCGTCTCGCCCGGGCCGCGCATGCCGATGCCGCCCTTCTGACGTTCGAGGTGGGTCCACGCGCGCGTGAGGCGGCTGCGGAGGTACTCGAGCTGGGCGAGCTCGACCTGCGCCCGCGCCTGGGACGACCGCGCCCGGCGGGCGAAGATGTCCAGGATCAGGCCGGAGCGGTCCACGATCTTGAGGTTGACCTTCTCGACCTGCAGCTCCTTGTTGAGGTTCCGGGTCTGGACCGTCGTGAGGTCGTCGTTGATCACGATCAGGTCTGCGCCGTGCAGCTCGACGGCGGCGGCGATCTCCTTCACCTTGCCCGAGCCGACGTACGTCGAGGACTGGATGCGGGGGAGGTTCTGCGTGACGCGCGCGGCGACGTCGGCCCCGGCGGTGTCGGTGAGCAGCTCGAGTTCGTCGAGGGCCTCGCGGAAGTCGTCCTCGGGCGAGCTGGTCGTGTGGACGCCGACGAGGATGGCGACCTCGCGGCGTCCGGCGTTCGTTTCAGTCAAGCGATCGGTGCGTGTTCGTGTCTCTCCTGAACGCCCGGGCGGCGGCGCTGTTGCAGCGGGGCTCAGGCGCGGAGGGTGGGGACCCGCTCTCCGACACCTCCGCTGAAGTAGCGGCCCGTCAGCTGGCCTCGGGCCGCCACCGCGTCGCGACGGCCGTCTCGGCCACAAGCGCCGCGAGCGCAAGCGCCAGAAACCACGTCCACAGTGGGACGCCCGGCGTCTGGCCGTTTGCGGCGGCGACGCCGGCCCCGTCGCGGGCATCGACCAGGCGGACGGGCCGGCCTGTAGCCGCTTCGAGCCGCCGCGCCGCCTCGGCCGGCTCCAGCACGGCCGGGTCCGACTCGCGGGCATCCTCGTTGACCGCGACCGTTCGGAGCACGCGGTCGCCCTGCACGACGCGGTACACGCCCGCCGACGTGGCTCCGTCGAGCCCGACCAGGACGGCCCCGGGCACCGGGCGCAGCTCGGCCGGCACGGCCCCGGCGGGGCCGACGAGGCGCAGCGGCCCGTCTCCCACGGCCCCTTCCACCCGCACCGTCCGGTCGCCATCGGGCGCGGCCCCGTCGCCGATGGCCGACCCGGCGGCGAGGTACGCCACGGACCGCACGAGAAGCGGGACGAACAGGCCCCGTTCGGGGAGGTCGCTCCAGGCGGGGTCCGGCGCGACGCCGACGTGGAGCGTCCGCCCCGCGCCGCGGCGGATCTCGTGGAGCAGCGGCGGGCCGGCCGCGAGCTGCATCAGCGTCTGCTCGTCGCCCCGGCCGGGCACGTACCGGGCCGCGCGCCGGACGTCCGGGCTCTCCACCGTGGGGGCGGACGAGTCGAAGACGCCGGCGAAGATCGGGTGGCCGAGGTCCGTCGAGGCGAGCCCGCCCAGCGACGGCCCGCCGAGCGCGCCGACGGCCCCAGCGATGCGCCCGCCGCCGATGGCCGCGAGAGCCGGGTTGAGCGCGTCGACGGGCGTCCCGGGGAAGGCGAGCACGCCGCCGCCAGCGGCGACAAACCGCCCGAGGCGGTCTGCGGCAGCGGCCGACACCGCCGTCGGCCCGACCAGCACGACCACGTCCGTCCGGCCGAGGTCGGCCCCGGCGAGCGCGCCCTCGGCGATCTCGGACAGCGCCATCCCGCCGCGCTCGGCGGCCACGCCGAGCGCGAGCGCCACGAGGTCCGTCCGCGCGCCGTCGCCCCGGACGACCAGCACGCGCGGCGGTGGCGGCACGTGGAGCGCGAAGTGGCGCACGTCGTCCCACGCGGCCTCCTCGCCGGCCCCGGCGTCCGCCTCGATGCGGACCTCACCGCCGGTCCAGCCCCGCGTGCGCGGCGTGGCCGTGAAGACGACGGTCGACGGCTGGCCCGGCGTCACGGCTACCGACGCCTCGGCGACGCGCGTGCCGCCCAGCGTGAGGCTCGCTGCGACCGTCCCGGCCCGTCCGCCGAACCGCCGGACCGTCGCCTCGATGCGGACCGGACGCCCTGGCTCGACCATCGCGGTCGCCACGCGAACCTCCGTCACCGCCGTGTTCGGGCGCACCCTGGCCGCGAGCGGGAGCAGCGTCAGCGAGACGTCGGCGGGGAGGTCGGCGCGGACCGAGTCCGAGAACGTCGACGCCTGGAGATCGCTCACGACGACGACCTCGCGGCGCGGGTGGACGGCACTTTCGAGCACGCTCCCGGCCCGCGCGACGGTCGCCGTGAGCGCCTCGGCACCCGTCGCCGGACGCAGCGCCGCGAGCGCGTCCAGGGCCGGGCCGGCGGTCGTGAACGGGACCGGCCGCGCACCGGACGGCGCGGCGGTCGCGAGGACCGTTCGCTCGTCGCCGGGGCCCGTCGCCTCCAGCGTCGCCTCGGCGATGCGCCGCGCCTGGCCGAAGAGGTCGCCCTGCGCGTCGCGGAGCGTCATCGAGCGGCTGTTATCCACGACCACGGCGACGCTCCGCGCGCCGCCGTCCGCGAAGAGCCCGCCGAAGGCCGCCGTCCGCGTCGGCCGCGCGAACGCGAGCACGAGGGCCACCACGGCTGTCACGCGGAGCGCGAGCAGGAGCCACTGCCGGAGGCGCAGCCGGCGCACCGCCGTCGCCTCGACGGCCCGCAGGAACCGCAGCGTCGGCACGTCCAGCCGCTGCGGGCGACGGAAGTGGAACAGGTGGACCACGACCGGGATCGCGACTGCGGCGAGAGCGGCGAGCAGGAGCGGGTTCAGAAACGTCATCGCAGAGAGTACCGACGGACGGTGGGCACACCGGCCCGCAGTCACGTCCCGGCCCGGCGCTTCGTGCCCGGAGGCCTCGACTTTCCGGGGCGGCTGTTCTCCTGGCCTTCTTTCTCCTACCTTCGCCCAACTGCCGGGCAATTACCGGCTTCTCTCTTTCTGGCCGGCTGCCGCTCGGATGGCCTCCTGCCCACCCCTATTCCCTATGTATCGGTTGCTTCTCGCCGTCGCGGCACTGGCGCTGACCGCCGGCCCGGCGTTCGCTCAATCTCAGGATCTGGCACCGCCAGGCAAAGGCCCACTCCTCGAGTACAAGGGCGCGCAGGCTTCGCTCAGCGACGCCCAGCGTCTGGTCCTGCTCTACGACAACGGCCCCATCCAGACCGGCACGGGCAACGGCGCGGGCGGTGCCAACACGAGCGCCATCCAGACGTCCTACGGCTCGACGCTCTTCGGCAGCGGCCACAACCTCGCAACGACCTCGGTCGCCGACGACTTCACGGTCCCGGCTGGCGGCTGGACGATCTCGGACATCGACTTTTTCTCGTACCAGACCGGCGGCAACCCGACCACGTCGACGTTCACGGGCGTCTACGTGCAGATCTGGAACGGGCGCCCCGGCGACGCCGGCAGCACGGTCGTATTCGGCGACCTGACGACCAACCGCCTCGCATCGAGCACGTTCTCGAACATCTACCGCGTCACGGAGACGACGCTGACCAACTCGCAGCGTCCGGTCTGGCGCAACAACGCGACCATCGGCACGACGCTCGCCCCGGGCACGTATTGGGTCCAGTGGGCGTCGACGGGCTCGCTGGCCTCCGGCCCGTGGGTCCCGCCGGTGACGCTCGCCGGCTCCCCGACGCCGCCTGTCGGCAACGCGCGCCAGTTCACGATCTCGACGTCCACGTGGGCCGACGCCCTCGACGGCACGATCGTGGTCGCCCTGCCGTTTGTGGTCAACGGCACCGCCGGCACGCCGGCGGGTCCGGCGATCTCGGCCACGCCTGGCTCGCTCGCCTTCGGCACCGTCACCGTCGGCACGACGACGGCTCCGCAGACGGTCACGCTGACCAACTCCGGCATCGGCACGCTCACGATCGCCTCGATCACGGGCTCCGGCGCGCCGTTCACGGTCAACACATCCGGGACGAACTTCTCGCTGGCCGCCGGCGCGACCACGACGTTCACGGTGACCTACTCGCCGACTGCTGCGACGGCGTCGACGGGCGCGGTCACGATCACGAGCAACGCGCCGAGTTCGCCGACAACCATCTCCCTCTCGGGGACGGGCAACGCGGACGTGACCTCGACGATCCCCGCCGGGACCACCGTTGGCGGACCGACGTGGGCGCGCCCGACGACCGTCGGGGCCGGGACGAGCGGCAGCTGTACGGTGAGTACGGCGGCGAACGCGGTCCCCTACCAGACGGTCCCGTTCACCGTCGCGACGGCCGGGTCGTACACGATCACGACCAACTACTCGGGGCCGCCGCCCTTCGACGGGTTCATCTTTCTCTACCGGGGGGCCTTCAACGCCGCCGACCCGTGCCTGAACCTCGTCGCCCTTGACGACGACTTCGGCTCGCCGGCGCTCGAGAACTCGCAGATCGCCGGCAGCGCC
>JANPJI010000455.1:0-2127 GCA_031425425.1 Rubricoccaceae bacterium | reverse complement strand
CCGGCACGCCCGGCGGGCCGAGCGGTCCGCCCGGATTTCCCGGCGCGCCTGGAGGGCCGACCGGTCCACCCGGATTTCCCGGAGCGCCGGGCGGCCCCGGCGGCCCGCCCGGGTTCCCGACGGCCCCGACCGGCGTCCCGGTCGACGGCGGACTCGGACTGCTGGCCGCCGCCGGCATGGCGTACGCGGCGCGGCGGCTGCGGCGGCGAAACGCGCGGTGATGGCCCGGCCGGAAGCGCTCCCGCACGTCTTCGCGGATGTAGCTTCACGCGCTCTCCCCATGCCCGCCCCGATGAAGATTCCATCGCTCGTCCTCCGCCAGCTCTACACCAACGGCTCGCTCACGCCCTCCGCCGACGGCGTCGCATTCAGCCTCAAGAACCGGCTCATGGACACGGCGCTGACGGGCCTCACGAGTGTCTCGCTCGACGGGACCGAGGTCGCGGCGGACCGGATCACGCTCACGCTCGACGGGGCCGCGCCGATCTCCGCCGCCGACATCTCGACGACCAACCCGGTCGCATTCCCGCTGCGCCGCGTCGTGACGGTCCACGTGCCCGGCGTCTCGGCGAGCGAGGGCGTCCACGAGATCGTGCTCCGGTTCGAGATCGACGGCATGGGCGAGATGTCGCTCGACGTCAAGGACTCGGTGCAGGCGGCGCACCCGGACCTCACGCGGATCCCCCGCGACCGCGACGACGACTACTCGCGGGCGGCCATCGCGGCGCGGCTGGCGTTCGCTGAGGAGTTCTCTGGCGAGACGTTCACCCACATCTCCCGCTACTCCATCGACCCGGGCACGCTCGGCGGCAACGTCGAGGCGTTCACGGGCGTCGCCCAGATCCCGATCGGGCTCGCCGGCCCGCTGACGGTCAACGGCGAGTATGCCAAGGGCGACTTCGTGATCCCGATGGCGACGACCGAGGGGACGCTCGTCGCGAGCTACAGCCGCGGCATGAAGGTGCTCAACCTGTCCGGCGGCGTCACCTGCACGGTCGTGGACGACATGATGCAGCGCGCGCCCGTCTTCATCTTCGAGTCGGCCCGCGAGGCGCGCGACTTCCGCGGCTGGCTCGACGACAACATCGACGAGATCCGCGCCCAGGCCGAGGCCACGACGTCCGTCGGCAAGCTGCTCTACATCGACACGTACCTCTCGAACCACTTCGCCTTCTGCCGCTTCAACTTCTCGACCGGCGACGCGGCAGGCCAGAACATGGTCGGCCGGGCCACCTTCGCCGCGTGCTCGTGGATCCTGGACACGCACACCGAGATCCGGCGCTTCTACCTCGAGTCCAACTTCGCGACAGACAAGAAGGCGTCGATGGTCAACATCATGAAGACGCGCGGCAAGCGCGTCACCGCGGAGTGCCACATCAAGGGCGACGTGCTCCGCGAGGTGATGCGCGTCGAGCCGAAGGGCCTCGCGTACCACTGGAGCGTCGCGGCGGGCATCGGCTCGCTCATGTCCGGGGCCAACAACAACGGCCTCCACTCGCCGAACGGCATCACGGCCAGGTTCATCGCGACCGGGCAGGACGTCGCCAACGTCTCCGAGTCGTCGGCCGCGATCCTCTACGTGGAGCACACGGACGACGATAACCTGTTCATGTCGATCACGATCCCGTCGCTCATCATCGCGACGCACGGCGGCGGAACGGGCCTCGCGACGCAGAACGAGTGCCTCCGGATGCTCGGCTGCAACGGGAAGGGCAAGGCGCGCAAGCTCGCCGAGATCATCGCCGGCGTGGTCCTCGCGGGCGAGGTGTCGCTCGGGAGCGCGATCTCGTCCAACGACTGGGTCTCCAGCCACGAGAAGTTCGGCCGCAACCGCTAGCCCCAACGTCCACACGCCAGTGAGATACGGGGCGTTCTCGCCCCACACTGCGACGGTCGGAGCGTCGCCGACGGAGCGCCACGGTCGGAGCGTCGCGGTCGGAGCGTCGCGGTCGGAGCGTCACAGTCGGAGCGTCACAGTCGGAGCGCCGCGCGCTCAGCAACTAACAACCCTCACTCATTGTCATCCTGAGCCGCAGGCCGGCGCAGCCCACTCGATTCAGGATCTGCCTTTTCTTCGGTACGCCTGAAATGGCAGATCCTGAATCGAGTTCAGGATGACAATGAGTG
>JANPJI010000454.1:0-1511 GCA_031425425.1 Rubricoccaceae bacterium | reverse complement strand
ACGAACGCGGACAACCAGACGTACACCCCCGCCCAGAGCCTGAGCGAGTGCACCGACGGCGTCGCCGACGGCGACTGCACGCTCCGCGAGGCCATCGAGGTTCAGAGCGACACGGGCATCGAGACGGTCGGCTTCAACGTGACGACGGCCCACGGGGCCGACCCGGTGACGGGCATCGTCCGGATCAACCTCGGGCCGCTCTCCCCACTGCCACCGCTGGCGCTCGGAGGTATCACGATCGACGGCTACACGCAGCCCGGCGCGAGCCCGAACACGCTCGCCGTCGGCTCGGACGCCCGCATCCGCGTCGAGCTTCGCTCGGCCTCCCAGGGGGGTAACGCCGTCGGGCTGGACATCCTCGCGGACGACGTGACCGTGCGCGGGCTCCACATCGGCCGCTTCACGACGGGCATCCTGGTCTCCGGGGTCAATGCGGTCGTCGAGGGCAACCACATCGGCACCGACGCCGCCGGCACGCCCAGCGCCGGCAACGACGACGGCAACGGCCACTCCGGAGCCGCCGACACCGCCGGCCGCATCGGGACGGACGGCGACGGCACCGGCGACGCGGCCGAGCGCAACGTCGTCTCGGGCAACACCGGCATCGGCATCGCGGTCGCGTCCGGCGCGTCCGGCGTCGTCATCGCCGGCAACTACATCGGCACGGACCCGGCCGGCCTCGCCGCACGGCCCAACGGGACCGGCATCGACGTCCGCGGCGCATCCGCCGTCCGCGTCGGGACCGACAGCGACGGCTCCGGCGACGCCTCCGAGCGCAACGTCGTCTCGGGCAACACCGGCACCGGCGTCTTCATCGGGGTCGCGTCCGGGGTGACGTCCGGCCACATCGTCGCGGGCAACTACGTCGGCACGAGCCGCGACGGCACGACGGCCCTCGGCAACGGCCTCGACGGCGTCCGGCTCGTCCGCACCACGGCGACGCGCGTCGGCAGCAACGGCGACGGCACGCGCGACGCGGCCGAGGCCAACGTCGTCGCCCACAACGGCCGCGTCGGCGTCGGCGTCGAGGAGTCCGTCTCGGCCGCGGCGGTCTTCGGCAACTCGTTCCGCGCCAACGGCCCCACGACGGGCTCCCTCGGCCTCGGCCTCGACCTCTTCCCCGGCGGCGCGAACGGCAACGACGCCGGCGACGGCGACGCCGGCCCGAACGGCGGTCAGAACTTCCCCGTCGTGACGTCGGCCTCGACCGGCAGCGTCGCCTTCACGCTGAACTCGGTCGCGAGCCGGACCTACCGCGTCGAGTTCTTCGCGAGCGCCGCGGCCGACCCGTCGGGCCACGGCGAGGGCGCGCGCTTCCTGGGCTTCGCCAACGCGACCACCGATGGCTCCGGCAACGCCGCGGGCACGTTCGTGCCGGTCGGCCTCGCCATCGGCGAGTGGGTGACGGCGACGGCGACGCCGGTGACGGTCAACGGGGCCGGCGCGGTGGCGGGCTTCGTGGCCGGCACGGGCACGTCCGAGTTCTCGCTCGCCGTCGCCGCGGCGGCGGG
>JANPJI010000453.1:0-1832 GCA_031425425.1 Rubricoccaceae bacterium | reverse complement strand
CCACCGGATCGAGCTAATCCAGGAGGTCGCGCCGGCGCTCCCCGCCATTCATGCCGACCGGCAGGCCCACCGCCAAGTGTTCCTGAACCAACTCACGAAAGCCGTCGACGCCATGCCCCAAGGCGGGGCGCTGACCGTCCGCGTGGGCCGGTGCGCCGCGCCCGACTCGCCGGCCGCGATGGCGATCGAAATCACCGACACCGGGGTGGGCATCCCGCCCGAGAACTTGCCGAAGGTCATGGACGCCTTCTTTACCACCAAGGAAGAGGGGCGGGGGACGGGCCTGGGGCTGGCCGTCTGCCGCCGGATCGTCCAGGAACACCGGGGGACGTTCGGACTGACCAGCGAGCCGGGCCGGGGAACGACCGTCCGGATCACTCTGCCCATCGAGGGAACGGCCAACGTTCTACACCTGCGCGAGGCGTAACCGCCGGCGACGCCCCACCAGCCCGAGATCGCCATGAAACCCCCAACGCTCGGCCGGCTCCTCGTGGTGGACGACGAGGTCGAACTCATGCGCGCCCTCGGCGACGCCCTCGGCGAGCACGGGTACGAGGTGACCGGCGTAACCTCGGCGCGGGAGGGCCTCTCCGCCCTCTCGGACGGGGTCGGGTACGACGTGCTCCTGAGCGACCTCATGATGCCCGAGACGGACGGCATCCGCCTGCTCGAAGCGGCCCGTAAGATTGCCCCCGACTTGACCGTCGTCATCATGACCGGCCAGGGGACCATCGAGACGGCGGTCGAGGCGATGCGGCTGGGGGCGTTCGACTACGTGCTCAAGCCGTTCAAGATGCAGGCCCTGCTCCCCGTCATCGCCAGGGCGGTGGGCGTCCGGCGGCTCCGCGCGGAGAACGCCCGGCTGCGGCAGCGCGTCGAGCAGCTCGCCTTCGAGTCGCCGAGGTACAGGCTCGTGGGCCGGAGCCCGGCCGTGCGGGCGGTGATCCAGCAGATCGAGAAGGTCGCCGCGACGAACGCCACGGTTTTAGTCCGCGGGCCGAGCGGGACGGGGAAGGAACTGGTCGCCCGCGCGCTCCACCACAACAGCCCACGCCGCGAGCGGCCGCTCGTCGCGGTCAACTGCGCGACCCTGCAAGAGTCGCTGCTGGAGAGCGAGCTGTTCGGCCACGAGAAGGGGGCGTTCACGGGGGCCACCCAGGTCAGGGCGGGGCTGTTCGAGCAGGCCGACGGCGGCACGCTGTTCATCGACGAGGTGGCGGAAATGGCCCCGGCCCTCCAGGCGAAGTTCCTCCGCGTCCTGGAGGACGGGCGCTACCGGCGGGTCGGCGGGACGCGCGAACTCTGCGCGGACGCCCGGCTGGTGGCGGCGACGAACCGGCCGCTGGAGGAGGAGCAGCGGGCGGGCCGCTTCCGGGAAGACCTGTACTACCGGCTGAACGTCGTCACCATCACACTCCCGCCACTCAAGGATCGCCGCGAAGACATCCCCTTGCTCATCGAACACCTGCTTGCGGCCCGGCCGGTCGGCCCGACACGCTTCTCGGTCGCCCCCGAGGCGGCGGAGGCGCTGGCGCGGTACGACTGGCCGGGCAATGTCCGGGAACTGGCGAACGTCCTGGAGCGGGCCCAAATCATGGCCGACGGCCCGCTGATCACCCCCGATGACCTCCCCGACGTGATCGCCCGCGGCCCGTGGCCGGACGCGGGAGCCGCGCCGGCGCCCGGCACGCTGGCCGCGGCGGAACGGCGGGGCGTCGAGGAGGCGCTGCGTCGGGCGGGGGGGAACAAGGTCGCGGCGGCCAAAGCGCTCGGGGTCAGTCGGCGGAGTCTGTACCGGCTGATCGAACGCTACCAGTTGGGGTGACGCCCGG
>JANPJI010000452.1:0-3259 GCA_031425425.1 Rubricoccaceae bacterium | reverse complement strand
GCCACGCCGAGGCGCCCGCCGAGGGCGGCCGTGAGCGTCCCGCCGCGAGCGCGCCACACGCGCTCGGCACGCGTCTGGATGGCCGCGATGCGCGTGTGCCCCGTGTCGTCGAGGCCGAGGCCGGGGTGGCGGTAGCGCAGGCTCGCCCGCTGGACGTCGACGCCGGTCGTGACGGCGAGGCCGCCCGCGGCGAGCGTGTGGTCCGCCCACAGGCGGAGCGCGCGGTCGTCCTGGCGCGCCTCGGCGCTGGCCCCGTAGTCGAACAGGCCTCGGTCGGCGGCCGTCCCGAGCAGGCCCGCGCTCAGGCGGTGCCGGCCGACGTGGCCGCCGAGGCGGGCGTAGACGGCCTGCTGGCGGCGGTCGGCGTTGGCGCGCGGGCGCGTCACGCCATTCGTGCCCGTCTCGTTGTCGAACGCCGTCGAGTCGGTGTAGAGGTAGTCGCCCTGCGTGCGGGCGGCGTCGAGGGCGACCGTGGCCGTGAGCGCCGTGCCTGGCACGCGCGCCGCGGCGAGGGCCGAGACACCGCGCTCGCCGAACGCGCCGGTCCGCACGACCGCCCGCCCGAGCGTCTCGCCGGCGGGCGTGCGGAGGGCGACGACGCCACCCACGGCGTCCGTCCCGTACAGGCCCGAGGCGGCCCCGTGGAGCACCTCGGCGCTCTCGACGAGCGCGGCCGGCAGAAGCGAGAGGTCGAGCTGGCCGAGCTGCGGGTCGCTCAGGCGGTGCCCGTCGAGCAGCACGAGCGTGTGGCTGGCCCCGCCGCCGCGCAGCGAGACCGTCGCGAGGCCGTCCGGCCCGTAGCGCTTCAGGAAGACGGCCGAGCGCGCTTCGAGGAGGTCGGCGACCGTCTCGGCCCCGGCCGCCTCGGCGTCGGCGCGCGTGAGGACGGTGACGCGCGCCGGCGCCCGGTGCGTCTCGACGGCCACGCGCGTCGCCGTGACCGTGACCGTCCCGAGCGTGTCGGATCCTGGCTCGGGGGCCTGCGCGCGCGCCGCATGGAGCGGGGCGACGGCGACGAGAAGCAGGGCGAACCCTGAGCGGAGGAGACGGAGACGCATGAAAAAACCCGCCCCCCAATAGGAGAGACGGGTGCACACGCCGGACCGGTCACGGAACGCGAAGCGCCCGCCCCTCTGGTCCCGGAGGTGGCATGTGGGGAGTCGCGACGGGCAGGTCTCCTGGCTCGCGGCCCGGCCTCCGCGCCGCCGGGGCGGTGCGCGAGACGTGCGTCGGCTCAGCGCCGGCCTTCCCCGGCCCGCCCCGCGGGGCGGCGTCCGAGTGGCCGCGCGCGTCGTCGCCGACGGCGGGCCGCCTACAGTTGCGGGCACAGCTCCGGAGTTCGAGCGCCGAGGCGCTCCAGACCGGATTCCCTTTTAGTCCGACGCGCGGCGACGCGCGGCAGAACCCGAGGCGGAAAGAAAAGAGCAGACGCTCAAGGTAGACGTTTCGTTGGCACGTGCGTCCAACACCTGTCGCTTCGACCCATGTTCACCTGCTCCCTCACCGGCGATGGCACCCTGGCTGTTCTGGGCTCTCCTCTCGGCCGTCTTCGCGGCGCTCACGGCCATCCTCACCAAGGTCGGCGTCGCCGGCGTCCCGCCCGATGTCGCGACGTTCGTGCGGACGGTCGTCGTCGTGGCGGCGCTCGGGCTGCTGCTCGCGACGACGGACCAGCTTCAGGGGCTATCTGCGGTCCCGCGCCGGGGTGTGCTCTTTCTCGTCCTCTCCGGGCTCGCGACGGGTGCCTCGTGGCTGTGCTACTTCCGCGCCCTCCAGCTCGGCGAGGCCGCCCGCGTGGCACCGGTCGACAAGCTGAGCGTCGTGCTCGTGGCCGTTTTCGCCGTGGCGTTCCTGGGTGAGCACCTGTCGGTGGTGAGCTGGGCCGGCGTCGCGCTCGTCGGCCTCGGTGCGGTGCTCGTGGCCGTGGGGTAATGCCTTGCCAGGGTCAGGCCAGAGCCAGGGCGGACGCGTCTCCTTCGATGGCGTGGAGCGCGTCGAGGAGCGCCTCGAACTCCGAGCGGCAGGCCGAGCACCGCGCGAGGTGGTCCGCCACGAGCGGGAGCGCCTCCACCGCGCCACATCCGGCGAGCGTCGCGTCGGCGAACGCAGCGACCTGCTCGTAGCAACTGTCGCACCCGATCTCGTCGGGGCGAAGGTTGCGGATGTCGAGGAGGAGCAGGCGGACGGCGTGCGGGGTCATGAATCGGATGGCCGGGTAGACACAGAGGGGACGGAGCGGCGACGTCTTACGGACGCGTGCCGGGCGTTCAACCCGGACCGAGAAGGTCGTCGGCCGAGAGACCCTCGTCGGCGAGCGCCTGGCGGAGGCGCACACGGGCGTCGAAGTACAGCTTGTAGAGCGCGTTGCGGTTCGTCCCCATCCACTCCGCGACCACATCCGGCGCGACGCCGTGGACGAGCTCGGCTTCGATCGCCGTCCGCTGGCGGTCCGTGAGGACCGTCGCGACGAGCCTGCGGACGATGGCGACGGCCTCGGCTTGTTCGAGCATGGCGTCAGCCACATCGGCCGCGTCTGGCATCACAGGGGGCGTGCCACGCGCCTGGAGCGCGTCGAGCGAGACGTCGGCCCACCGGTGGCGGCGAAGCTGGCCCGTCGCGTGGCGGACGGCCACCTTGGCCGCCCACGTCGTGAACCGCGCCTCGCCGCGGAAGCTGTCCATGTGCGTGAGAATGGACAGCAGGGCGTCCTGCGCAAAGTCCTCGGCGAGGGCGTCGGGCTCGGGGACGCGGCCGGCGAGCGCGGCGCGAAGGGCGCGGACGAGGAGCGCGCGGAGGTCGGTGAGCGTCTGCGCGTCGCCGGAACGGCACCCGGCCACCCACGCCTCGTTGTCCCGAGGAAGGGTCGAGGAGACCGACGGAGTGCGCGGGGCCACGGCACGTGGCGCATCCGGACCCGTCGGGCTACTGGCGAGGAGGTCGGTCAGCACTCGGTCGGGCACGCGTCTGAGTAGGTCGGGAACAACGCTCTCGTCTGGCGAACTCGCTTCCGGATCGCCGTATCAGAACGCGGCCGGCCAATCTCTATTCTCCGGCGTCCTCCGGCAAGGCCGGCGTAAGACGCCTCGGGTTGGGCACTTCCGAGTGGGGGCCGTGCGCCGCCCATTTTTTCGTTCCGCCTCTTCCTGCTCGTCCGCCGATGTCCACACCCCCTCTCGCAGAGCCCGACGCGCCGCCCGGGGCTGTGCCTGAAGGCCGCGCCGTGCGGAAGCACCCGCGCGCCGTCCGCTGGATGCACTGG
>JANPJI010000451.1:0-1607 GCA_031425425.1 Rubricoccaceae bacterium | reverse complement strand
CGCAACCGCAACGTGTTCGTCGTGGACCTCGCGACACGGGCCGAGCGCGCGCTGACGACGAACGGCGCGCCCGGCACGGTCATCAACGGTACGTTCGACTGGGTCTACGAGGAGGAGTTCGGCCTCCGCGACGGCTTCCAGTGGAGCCCCGACGGCGCGCGCATCGCGTTCTACCAGCTCGACGAGTCCGCCACGAGGGACTTTCAGATAACCAACCTGACCACGCTCTACCCCGAGTACCAGTCGTTCCGGTACCCGAAGGCCGGCGAGGCGAACGCCGAGATCCGCGTCGGCGTGATCGACGTGGCGACCGGCCAGACGCGCTTCTTCGACACGGACACGTGGCAGAGCGGCGGGGCCGACCACGAGTACATCGCCGGCATGGGCTGGACGCCCGCGCTCGACGGCGGCGGATCGGACGTGTGGATGCTGCGCCTCAACCGCAACCAGAACCACGTGGACCTGCTCTACGGCGACCCGGCGACGGCGGCCGTCGAGACGGTGCTGGAGGAGGAGAACGACAGCTACATCGAGGTCGAGACGGGATTCTCGGACGTCGCCACGGGCACGATCACGTACCTCCGCGACGGCGACCACTTCGTGTGGCGTTCGGACCGCGACGGCTTCGGGCATCTCTACCTCTACGAGACCGACGGCACGTTTGTCCGCCAGATCACGACCGGCAATTGGGACGTCACCAACTTCCACGGCGTCGACGAGCGCGCCGGGGCGGCGTACGTCACCACGACGGCCGAGAACTCGCGCGAGCGGCACCTCTACCGCGTCCCGCTCGCCGGCGGCGCGCCCGTCAAGCTCACGCAGGGCGCGGGCTGGCACGACGTCGATCTCTCGCGCGACTTCGCCTACTTCACAGACACGTACTCCAACACGGCGACACCGCCGGTCACGACGCTCAACCGGACGAGCGGCGAGCGCGTGAGCGTTCTCGAAGACAACGCGGCCCTCATCGGGCGCGTCGCGGCGTACGGCCTCCGCCCGGCCGAGTTCATGACGGTCCCGGCCGCTGACGGGACGGCTCTGGAGGCGTACCTCATCCGGCCCTCTACCTTCGACCCGGCGCGGCGCTATCCGCTGCTAGTTCACACCTACGGCGGGCCGGGGAGCCAGGAGGTGGTGGACCGCTGGGGCGGGACCGAGCGGCTGTGGCACCACTACCTCGCCGAGACCTACGGCATCCTCGTCGCCGGCGTAGACAACCGCGGCACGGGCGGCCGCGGCAAGGCCTTCAAGACGCTCACGCAGAACCGCCTCGGCATCCTCGAAGCCGAAGACCAGACGGCCGCGGCTCGGTGGTTCGGCCAGCAGGCGTACGCGGACTCGACGCGCCTCGGCATCTGGGGCTGGAGCTACGGCGGCTACCTCTCGCTGCTCGCGATGACCTACGGCGACGGCCCGAACGTCTTCCACTCGGGCGTCGCCGTGGCCCCGGTGACCAACTGGCGGACGTACGACACGATCTACACCGAGCGCTACCTCTCCACGCCGCAGCTCAACGCGGCCGGCTACGACGCCGGCTCCCCGACGACCTACGCCGCCAACCTCCGCGACGACCAGCAGCTGCTGATCGTCCACGGCGACGCCGACGA
>JANPJI010000450.1:0-1935 GCA_031425425.1 Rubricoccaceae bacterium | reverse complement strand
CTCTTCGGCCGCGTCGCCGGGGCTTCACTTGGACCGGGGCGTGCGCGGGCGCTATCGTCCGGCCGACACCCACCGCCGGCTCGCGCCGTCCCGCATGGCCTTCACGCGCCGCATGGCTACGGCCGTCCGCACCGTCCGCATCCGCCGCTACGCCGCCGCGTTCCTCGACGCGCTCCTCGCGCTGACGATCGCCCTCGCGCCGGCGGCCTTCGCCGTCCGGCTCGGCGGGCCGGTCCAGGGCCGCGTGTTCGGGGTCGGGCTCCTGTTCGGGACGGCCTACCTCCTCTTCCGCGACGCGATCCCCTACGCCGAGTGGGGCGCGCGGTCGCTGGGCAAGCGGTGGCTGGGCGTCCGCCCGTTCAGCGTCACGGGCGAGCCCGTCGGCTGGCGCGTGTCCGTGAAGCGCAACGCGACCGTGGCGGCGGCGTTCGGCATCCCGGCCGTGACGTACCTGCTGGGCGGCTTCCGCGGGATTCCGTTCGGGTCGTTCTTCCTGTACGCGGCGCTGCTGCTGGCGGCTGCCGAGGCCGTCTTCGTGGCCGTCGACCGCGAGGGCGCGCGCCTCGGCGACCGGTGGGCGGGCACGCGCGTCACCGAGGCGCGGGCGTAGGCGACAGCCGCGTGCGTCTAGCGGACGACCGTCAGCCGCCGCGCCTCGGCGACGGCCGCTCCGGACACGCGGACCGTGTACACGCCTGCCGGCAGGCCCGCCGTCTCCACCACGAGCGTCGTCTCTTCGCCGGGGACGCCGTCGAAGAGGACGGCGACCGTCCGGCCGAGCGCGTCGACAAGGATGACCCGGACGGGCTCGGGGACGTCGAGACGGAGCGTGAGCGTGGCCCGGCCGGGTGTCGGGTTCGGGGCGGCCGGAGAAAGGGTTGTCGCGGTCGGCGCGGCTGTGGGTTCGACGGCGACGGCCGCCGCGTCGAAGAGGGCGACCGACGGCGCAGGGCGGCCCCCGGCTCGGGCAAACCGGCCCACCACGACCACGTCGCCGTCCGGCCGAGTGGCGGCTCCGTCCGGGACGCTGTCGGTCCCGTCGCCGTACCCGGCCCACGCCGTCCCGTCCCACCGCGCGAGCCCCGACGCAGGTGCGCCCCCTGCCGTCGTGAAGTTGCCAGCGACGACGACTGCTCCGTCCGCTCCGACGGTCACGGCCGAGCTCCCTGTGACGCCACCGGAAATCAGGGTGCCGTCGAACGGACCGCCGAGGGGCGACCACGTCTGGCCGTCCCACACGATCACCGCGCGATCCGCCTGGTCGTAAAACCCGCCCGCCGCGACGATGCGGCCGTCGGGATGAAAGGCCAGGCCGTTGACGCGGTTGAACGCATTGCTCCCCACAGGCTCCCACGCCTCTCCGTCCCACCTGACGACGCTCTGCGCGGGCACGGCCCCGATGGCGCGGACGGCACCGCTGGCGTACAGCGCGCCGTCCGGACCGACGGCGAGGTCGAGCACGCTCCCGGAGGACGAGCCGGTGAGGAGGCCGCCTACAGGAAGCCACGCCTCGCCACTGCGGTGCCACACCTGCGACTGAACCGGATTGTAGCCAACCGTCCGAGCCCCGTAGAGCGTCCCGTCCGGCCCGACGCCGAGCACCGTCGGTGCGGCGTCTCCCGGATCGAGGGCCGTCCACGCCGTCCCATTCCACCGCGCGAGCCCGGCCGCGGGTGCTCCGCCGGCCTGGACGAAGCGGCCCGCGACAACGAGCGACCCGTCGGGCAGCACCTCGGCGTCGGTCACGCCGCCCGCCGACCCGTCGGCCTGTTTGAGGCCGGCCCCGAGCGGGTGCCACGCCGTCCCGTCCCACCGGGCCACGCCGCGGGCGGGCACGCCGCCGAGGACGGAGAAGGAGCCCCAGACGAACACGTCCCCGCTCGCGGCCGCGGCGACGCCGGTCACGTCGCCGTCGGGGTCGAGCCCGTCGCCGAG
>JANPJI010000449.1:0-2371 GCA_031425425.1 Rubricoccaceae bacterium | reverse complement strand
TCTTAGCAGAACCGGAATCGGCCATGCTGCGGTGTTGCTTCGCGAGGGCTGCGTGCGGCAGGACGGTCGCCGCCGCCTGCACCCTGTCCTTGAACCTCCTCTATGCGACACTAGGTGCCGGCGACGCCTGTGGCAGCGAGGAGCCGGCGGATCGTAGGGAAGAGCGTCGCGAACAGGTCCCGCTTCGAGAGGAAGTCCGCTGCTCCGGCCCGGCGCGCCGTCCGCGCGAACGCGTCCTCCTCGTGGGCCGAGATCACCACCACCGGGAGGCCCGGCCGCTGGACCCGGAGGTGCCGCACGAGGTCGATCCCGGTCCGGCCCGGCAACCGGAGGTCGGTCACGACGAGGTCGCACGGCGTCTCAGCGAGCGCGCTGATGGCCTCCTCGGCGCTGGCCGCCGCGCCGGCAAGCTCCAGGTCGGACTCCTCGCCGAGCACCTGCACGTAGGCGTCGCGCATCACCGGGTGGTCCTCCACGACGAAGATGCGGTACGGCACGGGACAGGGATGCGGCGTGGGCGACGGAGACCCCACGAAACGCACGGACGGGCCGTTCCGGCTTAGGGGAAATCCGGAACCAGAGGCTCGGAGGGCACGGAGAGGGTCACGCGCGTTCCCCGCCCCGGGGCCGAGTCGATCTCGAACCGCCCCCCGACAAGGGCGAGCCTCTCGCGGATCCCGACCAGCCCGAACCCGGCTGGCCGGCCAGCGCGGGCGGCGACGTCGAACCCGCCCCCGTCGTCCTCGACCCGGACGACCGTGACCGCGCCGCCGTCCCTGCGGTCGGACCACGCGGCGAGGCGCGCGCGCCCGCCGCCAGAGTGCTTGACGACGTTGAAGAGAACCTCGCGGAGGCCCTGGTAGAGCAGAATCCGGAGGGCCGGGTCGTCGACGCGGGGGTCGTCGCGGACGTCGACCTCGACGGCGAGCCCGTGCGTCCGCCGCTGCTCGTCGGCGACCCACTCGAGGACGTCGGCGAGCCGCTCGGCCTGGAGGATCGCCGGGCTGAGCTCGGTCGCGAGCGTGCGCGCCATCAGGATGGCCCCGTCGAGCATCGCCGTGGCCTGCTCGGCGAGCGTTCCGACGCGGTCGCCGGTCGGGCTGCGGCCGAGCAGCGCCAGAACCATCGAGAGGCCGTAGAGGTGCTGCGGGAGGTCGTCGTGGAGCACGTGCGCGATCCGCTGCCGCTCGGCCTGCTCGGCGACCGTGAGCCGCGCCGCGAGCGTCCTCACTTCACGCGTCCGGTCCGCGACGCGCGCCTCCAGCGTCGCGTTGAGCGCCCGGATCTCGTCCTCGGACCGCCGCCGCGCCGTGACGTCGGTGAAGAGGACGGCGAGGCGCGGCCCGGCATCGGGGCCGAGCGGGATCGCGTAGACGTCGAACCAGCGGCCGAGGCCCGTCGCCTCGTCGACGAAGCGCGTCGGCTCGCCGGTCGTGAGGACGCGGTCGTAGGCCTCGAACCAGCGCGGCTCGTGGTCCGGGATGAACGCGCGGACCGTCTGCCCGACGGCGTCGCGGAAGCCGGTCTGCGTCTCGAAGGCCGGGTTGACCTCGACGTAGCGGTAGTCGACCGGCGTTCCGCTGGCGTCGTGGACCATCTCGATCACGCAGAAGCCCTCGTCCATCGACTCGAACAGCGTCCGGTAGCGCGCCTCGGACGCGCGGAGCGCCGTCTCGGCGCGGGCACGCTCGGTGGCCGTCCACATCCGCTCGGCCGTCTCCTCGACGAGCGTGACCTCGTCGGGCGTCCACGCCCGCGGCGTCGCCTGGTTGACGCCGAGCAGCCCGACGAGCCGGCCACCTTTCACGACCGGGGCACCGACGAACGCCCGGACGCCGAGCGCGGCGTAGGCGGCCCGCTCGTCCGGCGTGAGCCCGGGCTCGACATCGTCCATGGTGAGCGTCTGGCCGGCGCGGTACCCGGCGGCGACGTGCGCCCCGTAGTCGCTCAGCGTGCGCGCGCCGGCCGCACTCGGCACGCCGTCGCGGTATTCGGCGACGACCCGCACGTGGTCCGCGTCGGCGTCGACCTCGGCGTAGTAGGCCCGGCTCGCCCCGAAGTGCTCGCCGAGCACCCGCGTCACGGTCGCCTGGATATCGGCGGAGTCCGTGAGCGGCCGGACGGCGTCGGCGAGGGCGGTGCGGAAGGTGGCCCGCTCGGCGCTCTCGCGCAGAGCCGCCTCGGACCGCTTCCGCGCGGTGACGTCCGAGAACAGCACCGCGACGCGGTCGCCGCCCTGCGGGTACGCGTGCGCCGCGATCCAGCGGTCGATCGGGGCCGCGTAGTCCTCGAAGCGGGCGGACTGGCCGCTCTCGCCCACGAGTCCGATGGTATCGACCCACACGTCCTCGACGCCGGGGATCGA
This sequence comes from Rubricoccaceae bacterium, assembly GCA_031425425.1. GTDB lineage: Bacteria > Bacteroidota > Rhodothermia > Rhodothermales > Rubricoccaceae > DASVSE01. The sequence continues at coordinate 6 of JANPJI010000449.1, read as the reverse complement.
CTCGCG
>JANPJI010000448.1:0-2466 GCA_031425425.1 Rubricoccaceae bacterium | reverse complement strand
GACGCGGGCCGTGAGCACGACGAGTGCCACGACGGCCTCACCCTTCACGCGGTCCGGGACGCCGATGGCGGCGCTCTCGGCGACGGCCGGGTTCGCGTTGAGGACCGCCTCGACCTCGGCCGGCCCGAGGCGCTTGCCGGCCACCTTGATCGTGTCGTCGCTCCGGCCGAGGATGAACCACTGCCCGTCGGCGTCGACGGCCGCGAAGTCGCCGTGGGTCCACAGGCCGGGGCGGGCCGCCCAGTAGGCGTCGTGGTAGCGCGCCTCGCCCGAGCCCGGCGCGCCGTCGGCGCCATCGTGAAAGCCGCGCGTCATGCCGATCCACGGCTGCCGGACGACCAGCTCGCCGACCGCGCCGCGGACGCTCGCGCCAGCCTCGTCGAGCACGTCGGCGTCCATCCCGACGACCGGGCCCGGGAAACCGCACGGCTTGACCGCCTCGACGACGGTGCCGCAGACGATCCCGCCCGAGATCTCGGTTCCGCCCGAATAGTTGAGGATCGGCTTCCGGGAGTCCAGGACGTGCTCGAAGAGCCAGCGCCACGCGTCGGGGTCCCACGGCGAGCCCGTCGAGCCGCACGCGCGCAGGCGGGTCAGGTCGTGCGCGGTCAGGGGCGCGGTCCCGTGGGGCATGAGCGCGCGGACGAGGCTCGGCGAGAGGCCGAGGAGCGTCACGCCGTGGTCGGCCGCGATCTGCCACGTCCGGCCAGGGTCCGTGCTGCCCCCCGCCTGCGCGGGGGCAGGCTCCGGCGCGGCGTCCGGCGCGCCGTCGTAGAGCACGAGCGTCGCGCCGCAGAGGAGTGCCCCGAAGACCAGCCACGGCCCCATCATCCAGCCCATGTCGGACATCCACCAGACGACGTCGCCGGGGCGAACGTCCATCGCGTGGCGCATGTCCTGCGCGGCCTTGACGGGGAAGCCGACGTGCGTGTGGACGGCGCCCTTCGGCGCGCCGGTCGTGCCGGACGTGTACAGCAGAAGTGCCCGGTCCTCGGCCGACGTATCGGCGGCCCCGGTGGTCGCGGGCGTCGCCGTCCGCTCGCCCTCGGCCACGAAGTCGGCCCACGTCACGTCGCGGCCGTCCATCATCGGCGCGGGCACGTCGAGGCGCGCGCCCATCCGCTCGTGGACGACGACGAGGTGCACGTCAGGCAGGACAGCCAGGGCGTCGTCGGCGACGGCCTTGAGGGGGACCGCCCGGCCGCGCCGCGGCAGGCCGTCTGAGGTGACGAGCGCGACGGCCCCGCCATCGGCGAGGCGCTGCCGCACGGCCTCGGCCCCGTAGCCGGAGAACAGCGGGAGCGCGACGCCCCCGATGCGGACGACGGCGAGGAGGGCGACGACGATCTCGGGCGTCATCGGCATCAGGATGCCCACGACCGCGCCCGGCCCGAGCCCACGCCCGCGCAGGGCGGCGGCGAAGATGCCCACGCGGCGCGTCAGCTCGCCGTAGGTCAGCACCTCCGTCCCGCCCTCTTCGCGCTCGTTGCGGACCGCGTCGCGGTCCCACGCCGCCGTCCCGGCATACCGGTCGAGCGCGTTGTGGGTCACGTTCATCCGCCCGCCGGTGCACCACTGCGGCCGCTCGATGCCCCCTGTCGTGTCGAGGATCTGCGTGTACGGCCGCGAGAACTCGATGCCCAGGTCGGCCAGGACGGCGTCCCAGAACCGGCCGACGTCGGCGAGCGCCCACGCCTGGAGCTCGGCGTAGGACGCGAGCCCGTGGCGGGTCCAGAACCGGGCGAGGTTGGACGCGGCGACGGTCGCCGCGTCGGGCGTCCAGGCGACGGGCTGGTCGAAGGGGAACGAGGACTCCGCAGGCGGAACGGGCGGCATCGAAGCGGGCGCGGTGGACCCGCAAGGTCGCAACGGCCCGACACGCGCGCTGCGCCGGGAACGGGGCACCGGCTCCGAGGCGTTCGCCGGGTCCACTCTCTCCCGCCTCTCATGGACACGAGCACCGACGCCCTCTCGCGCACGCCCGACGCCTCGACCGATCCGAAGACGCCCGGCGGTACCGGCCCCACCGGCACGGGCACCGCCGCCGACGGCTCGATGGGCACCGCCCAGACCGGCCCCGGCGCGGGCCAGACCGGCGACGACATCGACGCCTCGGGGGCGGACACGACCGGGGCCGACATGACGGGCGTCGGCGCGGCGAGCCCCGGCCAGCCGCTCAACCCCGCCGCGGCGGGCGACGGGCCCGACGAGGACGTGCCCTCGGCCACCCCGGCGGGGCTGGAGTAGACCGAGCGTGCGTCCCCAGACGGACAGACAGGCACCGGACGGCGCAGTGCCACGTCTCAACTCGGGACACGCGCGGCGGGGGGCACGCCCGCATTCCATCGCGGCCCGCCGGACGTTCCCGGCACGCCGCGGCGCGGTCCTGGGAAGTCTCCTCTCCGAACGCTGCTGTCCCCCTGGACACGGCACCGACGGCGACCTGCTGCTGGCCCCGCCTGTCGG
>JANPJI010000447.1:0-2412 GCA_031425425.1 Rubricoccaceae bacterium | reverse complement strand
GGCTCGCGCATCTACGCCGTCTCGATCGGCGGCTTCGACACGCACGCGGACCAGCTCATTCACCAGACGGGCCTGCTGGCCCAGATCGCGACGGCCGTCGCGGCCTTCTACACGGACCTCGGCGCGACCGGCGACGCCGAGCGCGTGCTCACGATGACGTTCTCGGAGTTCGGCCGGACGATCAGCCAGAACGGCTCCGCCGGGACGGACCACGCCGAGGCGTCCCCAATGCTCCTCTTCGGCGGCGGAGTCGGCGGCGGGCTCTACGGCGACGGCCCCGGCCCGGTCCTCGACACGCTCCCGGCCGGGGCGAGCGCGCTCCCGATGTCGGTCGACTTCCGGCGCGTCTACGCGAGCGTCCTCCGGCAGTGGTTCGGCCTCGCCGGGGCGGACGCTGAGGCGGTCCTCGGCGGTGCGTTCAGCCCGCTCGACGGGCTCGTCGAAGAGGCGACCGTCGCCTCGGAGCCCGACGCGCCGGCCGCCGGCCTCACGCTCGGACCCGTCGCGCCGAACCCGGTGCGTAGCCGCGCCACCGTCCCGTTCACGCTCGACCGCCCGGCAACGACGCGCCTCCGCGTGCTCGACATGCAGGGCCGGACCGTCCTCGACGCGCCCCGCGGCGCGCTCGCCGCGGGCTCGCACACGGCCGCGCTCGACGTGTCCGCCCTCGCGGCCGGCGTCTACCTCGTCCGCCTCGACGCCGCCGGTGGCGGCGGGGCCGGGGCCGCCTCGCGCACCGTCACGATCACCGTCGTCCGATAGCCTCCGCTCCCATGCTCCGTCCTCTCGTCCTCGCGGGCCTCGCCGCCGTCGCCCTCGCGGCGTGCGACGCTGCCGCGCCCGTCATCGACCCGCCGCCCGGCGGCACGCCCGGCGGGGTCGTCTCGCAGACCGTCGCCGCGTACCCGGTGCAGGTGGATAGCCTGTGGGGATTCATGGACGCCCAGGGGCGACTGGTCGTCGAGCCGCGGTTCGGCTTCGCCGACGAGGTCTACGGCGGCCTCGCGGCCGTCCGCGACGGCGCGCTCTGGGGCTACGCCCGGCCCGACGGGTCCTACGCCATCGCGCCCGGTTACCGCGCCGCCGGGCGCTTCACCGGCCCGCTCGCGCCCGTCCGCTCCGACGCCGGCTGGGGCTACGTGGACGCGAACGGCACAGCCGTCGTCTCGCCGCAGTACGACGCCGCGGCCGAGATGACCGAGGACCGCGCGGCCGTCCGCAGCGGCGTCCTCTGGGGCTACGTGGACGCCGCGGGCGCGGTCGTCGTCGCGCCGCAGTTTGCCGCGGCCGGCCCGTTCGCCGGCGGCCTCGCGGCCGTCCAGACGTCCGACGGCTGGCGCTACATCCGGCCCACGGGCGAGTTCGCCTTCGCGGCGACGTTCGGCGAGGCGCGCGCGTTCTCGGACGTCGGCCTGGCGCCGGTCCGCGAGGCGGGCAGCGACGCCTGGAAGTTTATCGACGCGACCGGCGCGATCGTCCTCAACACGGCCTACGACGCTGCCGAGCCGTTCTCGGAGGGCTACGCGCGCGTCGAGCAGGACGACCGGACGGGCCTGATCGGTCGCGACGGGGAGTTCCTCGTCGTGCCCAAGCTCGGCGAGGCCGGCCCGTTCTCCGAGGGCCTCGCCGCCGTCCGCTTCAACAACCGCTGGACGTACGTCCGGAGGGCCGACGGCCTCGTCGTGTCGAGCCCGCTCTACTCGTCCGCCGGCCCCTTCCGCGGCGGCCTCGCCCAGGTCACGACCGGCTCCGGCGACGACCTCCGGACCGGCTACGTCGACCCCGCGGGCGACTTCGTCTGGCAGCCGTCCCGCTGACCTCCGCTCCCCCGAATGCTATGCCCCACTTCTACGCCCGAGCCTCGGCTCTCGCCCTCGTCCTGATCCTCGCCGGCTGCGACGCGGCCACGGACGCGCCGCCCGGCGGCGTCGTGCCGGACAGCACGGCCACCGCCGCGCGCGGCCAGCTGTTCCCCGTCGAGCAGAATGGCGAGCACGCGCTGATCGACTCGACCGGCCGCGTCGTCGTGACACTCGGCCGCTACAACCACGTCGACCCCGGAGCCGAAGGCCTCGTCCCGGCGCGGTACTGGGACGGCCGCCGCACCGTGTGGGACTTCCTCGACGCCGCGGGCAACGTCGCGCTGTCTGTCGCTGCGGACGACGCCGACGCGCCGCGGCAGGGCCTCATCCGCGTGTGGATCGACGGCCGCTCCGGCTTCGTCGATCTCCAGGGCCGGTTCGTCGTCAACCCATCCCTCAACGACTCGCGGTCTTTCCGTGAGGGCCTCGCCCGCGTCAAGACGACGGGCTGGCAGTGGGGGCTGATGGACCGCACGGGGCGCGTCGTGGCGCAGCCCCGGTGGGGCGAGCTCGCCGACGTGTCGGACGGCCGGGCGCGCTTCAAGACGGG
>JANPJI010000446.1:0-5427 GCA_031425425.1 Rubricoccaceae bacterium | reverse complement strand
CGGGCGGGTCGTGGACGCCGAGACGGGTCAGCCGCTCCCGTCCGCGACGGTCTTCCTTGCCGACGCCCGCACGGCGACGGCGGCCGGAGCCGACGGCCTCTTCGCGCTGAGCGACGTCGAGCCCGGACGGCACCGACTCGTCGCGACGGATGTCGGCTACGAGCCCGCCGTGCTCGGAGAGGTGTGGGTCGAGCCCGGCGCGGCGCGCACGGTCGAGCTCCGCCTGACGGCGAGAGCGGCCCCGCTCGCGCCCGTCGTCGTGGACGGTCTGACGGAGCGGCTGCCGTCCGACGCGCTCGGCCGCGGAGAACGCCGCGCCGAGCCGAGTGCCGCGGCGGATGCGGCGGCGGCCGCCGCGCGGCCAGGCCGCGACGCGGACGTCCGCGATGCGGACGTGCTGCGGACCGCCGCCGGGGTCGCAGTGGCTGGCGCGGCTGGCGCGGCCGACGTGTCGCGCGGGGCGGCGCTCGTACTCGGCGTCTCGGCCGCGCTCCCGCTCGCCGACCTCCACGTGCAGGGCGGGAGCACGGCCGAGCACATGACGCGCCTCGACGGCGTCCCCGTCCGCGACCCGGTCGCGCTCGGGCGTCATCTCGGCGCATTCAGCCCGCTCGCCATCGGCCGCCTGACGGTCCACAAGGCCGGCTTCGGCGTCGAGCACGGGAGCGCGCTCGCCGGCGCGGTCGACCTCGAACACGACCTGGGCGCGGTCCGGCCCGGCGGCGTCGTGCAGGCCGATCCGCTGAGCGTCAACGCGCGCCTGAGCGCGCCACTCGGCGGGCCGGGCGGGGCTGGGGCCGTAATGGCGGCCGTCCGCCAGAGCACGTGGGGCCTGTACGACGCGCCCGCTCTCGGCGACCTTCTCGACCGGTGGAACCGGCCCGACCCCGTCTTCACGGCCGCGTGGCTCGGCGAGCCCGTCGCGGCAGCCGACCTCCAGACGCTCGGCCACACGCCCGACGTGTCGTTCTCGGACGCCCATGCGGCCATCCGCTTCCGGCCCGAGCCTTACGGCACGCTCAGCGCCTCGCTGTACCGCGCCCGGAACCACATCGGAGCGGACCTCACGGCCGTCCAGCTCCGGCCTGAGGGCGACCGCATCCTCGCCGTCCGTGACGTGTATGACTGGACCAACAGTGCCGGCCAGGCCCGCTACGTGCGCCTCGTCGGCGCGCGGGGGCTCGTCGGCGCGCGCGTGCGCGGCAGCCGCCACGCCTCGTCCTATGCCTACCGCTTCAACCGGGCGCTCGCCGGCGGGGCCGCGGCCGACACTGCGGCGGCGCTCCTCGGGCGCGTCGAGCGCGGGCGCGGGGCCGACGCCGAACACATCCTGACAGAGTGGGCGGCCGAGGCCGAGGGCACGCTGAGCCTCGGGGCTGGCCGCGAGGTCGAGGTGCGGCTGGGCGCCGAGCGCGTCGGCGCCCGGTTCAGCGCAGGCAACGCCTTCGTCGCCCCGTTCGCCGTCGACGAGGCCGCGTGGATGGGGACCGGGCACCTCCGGGGCCGGGCCGCCGTCGGGCTCCGGGTGACCGTCGAAGGCGGCACCCGGCTCACGTACGTCGGGGCGCGGCGGACGCTCTACGCCGAGCCCCGCGTGGCCCTGCGCTACGACGGCGAGACGCGCGGCGGGGCCACGGTCGCCGTGCGCGTCGCGGGCGGACTCCACCGGCAGTTCGTGAACGGGCTCGCGTTCCGAAGCGCCGGCCCGGCCGCCGTCGTCCCCGAGCTGCTGTTCTGGGTACCGGCGTCCGAGGGCGTCGCGCCCGCCCGAGCACTCCACGCGGCGGCCGATGCGCTCGCGCTGCCCGGCCGCGGGTGGACGCTCCGCGTCGAGGCGTTCGGCCGGCACGAGCCGCGCACGCTCGCCCTCGACGTGCCAGCCCTTCTCGCCGCGCCGGCGTCGGGCGTGCCGCGGGCGGTTCGCGCGGGGGAAATCGTGACCGGCGCGCGCGGGAGCACCGTCGGAGGCGGCGTGCGCGTCGGGCGGGACAGCCGCGGCCTGCGCTGGGCCGCGTCGTACAGCGCCGAGCATGCTCGGCGGACGGTCCCCGGCCGCTACGAGGGCCGCGCCGTGCCAGCGCCGTGGGAGGCCCCGCACCGGCTCTCGGGCGAGGCGCACGTCGTCCTCGGGCGCGGATTCGGGGCGTCGGCCGCCGGCAGTGGCGTGTGGGGGCGGTCGTGGGGCTACCGCCACGCCTACTACGACTACGCGCCCGGGGTAACGGACGGCGCTCCCGGCGAGGACCGTCTGCCCGCGTTCGTCTCGCTCGACGCGAGCGTGAGCTACGAGCGCTCGGCCGGGCCGGGCCGGCTCCGGGTCGAGCTCGGCGTCACCAACGCGCTCGGGCGGACGAACGTCTACGACTGGAGCGCGGGTGCCGCGGGGAGCGGGGAGAGCGGCCTGGTCCCACGCGGGCTGCCGGGGCGGGCGGGGTTCGCCGTGGTCCGCGTGACCCGGTAGCGGACGACGGCAGTGGAAAAGTGCCGGGGCGGTGGTCATCGTCCGGAGGTGAGGGTCTTGGAGAGCGCGCGGCCCATCTGCCGCCAGTCCTCTTTCTCTCACCGCTCTCCCGCCATGCGTTTCTCTCTCCTGCTTCTCCCCGTCGTGCTCCTTGCCGCCGGCTGCGACAGCGCCGGCTACGGCGACGACCGGGCCGCGTCCGACGGTGCCTATCTCCGCGCCACAGACGCCGCAGCCGTGCCGGGCCTCCGCGGCGGGCGCCCGCTGACGGCCGCGCTCTCGGGTGCCAACGAGGTCAACGGGGCCGGCCAGACCGGCGTCGGCGACCCCGACGGAACCGGCTCGGCCCGCGTCACGGTCAACCCCGGCCAGGGCCGGGTCTGCTACGACATCACGGTCGCCAACATCGACGCGCCGCGCCGCGGGCACATCCACGAGGCTCCGGCCGGCCGCAACGGCCCCATCGTCGTCGAGTTCTTCGAGGCCAACGAGCCGGCCGCCCTCTCGGGCTGCGTCGACGTGACCCGCGAGCTCGCCCTCGAGATTCTCCGGACGCCCGAGGACTATTACGTCAACGTCCACAACGCGGCGTTCCCGGCCGGTGCCGTCCGCGGCCAGCTCTCGAAGTAGGTCTTTCCGTCGCCCGGCCGCGCTCTCACAGCCCGGCCGGGCCCCTTCCTGTCTTCCTCTACCGACCTCCCGTGCACACGCTGTTTGATTCCCTCCGCGCCCGCGGCGCGCTCGCGCTCGTCGCCGCCGTCCTCCTGCTCGCCGGGCTCGCCCCGCGGGCGCTCGCCCAGACCACCTACACCGTCACGGTTGCCAGCAAAACCGCGGCGCACCCGTACTTCGGCCAGGGCCACCCGACCGCCTACCGCATCGACGGAGCCGAGGCACCCGCCGTCACGCTCGTCCGCGGCCAGACGTACACGTTCCAGATGAGCAGCGTCGGGGCCATCCACCCGTTTTACCTCTCGACGAGCGCGTCGGGTTCGAGCGCGGGCGTCTACACGGACGGCGTGACGGGCAACTTCGCGACCGGCAACGCGACGCTCACGTTCACCGTCCCGGCGAGCGCGCCGGACGAGCTGTGGTACCAGTGCTCGAACCACGACTTCATGGGGTGGCGAATGAGCGTCGTCAACGGCGGCACGCCGTATGCGGCCGTGCTCTCGGGCGCGAACGAGGCGCCCGCCGCCAACGCGAGCGCCGCCACCGGAACCGTCACGGGGACGCTGACGGGGACCACGCTCGTCGTCGGCGGGGGCTTCTCGGGCCTCTCCGGGGCGTACACGGTGAGCCACCTCCACCTCGGGCTCGCCGGCCAGGCCGGGGCGGTCCAGGTTGCTCTCGCGCCGACCGTCGCGGCCGACGGACGCAGCGGCACGTTCGAGGCCGCGGCCAACACGTTTACGCTCACCGCCGCCCAGGTCGAGGCGCTCCAGCAGCGCCGCATCTACGCCAACGTCCACTCCACGGCCCGCCCCGGCGGCGAGATCCGCGGGCAGTTCGTCCCGGCCGCGGCGACGGCGTACCGCTCGCTCGTGCGCGCGGCCGAGGAAGTTCCCACCAACGGCTCCACGGCGACGGGCTCGCTCGCGCTGGACCTCGACGGGACGACGCTGACGGTCACGGGATCGTTCGCGGGCCTCTCGGGGGCGTACTCGGTGAGCCACCTCCACCTCGGCGCGGCCGGCCAGAACGGGCCGGTCCAGGTCGCGCTCACGCCGGCCGTCGCGGCCGACGGACGCAGCGGGACGTATGAGGCGGCGGCCAACACGTTCACGCTCACGGCGGACCAGGTCGCGGCGCTCGCCGCGCGCCGGATCTACTCCAACATCCACTCGGCCGCGCGCCCCGGCGGCGAGATCCGCGGGCAGGTCTCGCCGGCCTCGTGGACCGCGCTCTACGCCGCGCTCACGGGCCGCGCCGAGATGCCGGCCGGCAACCCGTCGCAGGCGACCGGCGGCGTCCTCGTCGAGATCCGCGGCCTGCAGGCCATCGCGACGGGCTCGTTCGGGGGCCTCGGGTCCAACTTCAACACGGCCGTCGGGGCGCACCTGCACCTCGGCGGACTCGGCGTCAACGGGCCAGTCGTGTTTCCGCTCACGCCCGTTCTCGCGGCCGACAACCGCGGCGGAACGTTCGAGCGCGCGGCGAACACGTTCACGCTCACGCAGGAGCAGGCCGACGCCTTCGTCGCCGGCGGCTACTACGTCAACGTCCACTCCGTGGATCGGCCGTCGGGCGAGGTCCGCGGCCAGGCGGTCTCTATCGCCACCCGGACCGTCGAGGCGTGGCTCGTCGGAGCCAACGAAGTCGGACCGGTCGTGACGACGGCGACGGGCGGCCTGATCGGCGTCCTCGACGGGCTCACGCTGACCGTCGCCGGAGGCTTCGCCGGGCTCGGGTCGGACTTCAACACGGCCGTCGGGGCGCACCTGCACCTCGGCGCGGCCGGAGCCAACGGGCCGGTCGAGTTTCCGCTTGTGGTCGCCCTCGGGGCGGACAACCGCAGCGGGACGTTCTCGGCCGCCTCGAATGTGTTCGCGCTCACCCAGGCCCAGGCAACGGCGTTCGCGGGGGGCGGCTACTACGCCAACCTCCACTCCGTCGACCGGCCGTCGGGCGAGATTCGCGGGCAGCTGCTCGCCGCGGCGGACCTCGCGCCGGCCGTACCGGTCATCACCGCGCCCGCCGACGGCGCGACGCTCGTCCTCACGGGCGACGACTGGACGCCGGTCGTGGTCACGTGGACCGCGAGCGACCCGAACGCGAACGCGCTCGTCCACACGTGGCAGCTCGCCCGCGACGCCGCCTTCACGGATGTGGTCCTCGCGTCGGGCATCCTCACCGAGGCCCGCTTCGAGACGACGGTCGGCGCGGTCGACGCGCTCCTCGCCTCACTCGGCGTCGAGCCGGGGCAGTCGCTCGCGCTGGTCCACCGCGCGCGCAGCCGCGACGGC
>JANPJI010000445.1:0-1634 GCA_031425425.1 Rubricoccaceae bacterium | reverse complement strand
TTCAGGTGTTCCGACGCTCCAGCGGGGGGTGGACGATCAGCCAGACGCTCCGTCCGGCGGACGACGCGTATCGCCTCACGTTCGGGTCTGACATCGCCATGCGTGGCGACACGATGTTCGTCGGGTCTCCGACGAGATCGGCCGGCTCGGTGATACTGGTCGGTTCGGTACACGTGTACGTGCTCGCCGGGACGGAGTGGACGCTGGCCGACGTGATCGTCCCCCCGACCCCGGTACAGAACGGGTTTGGGCACTCGCTGGACTACGACGGGACCCGGCTCATCGTAGGAGCCCCCTTCCGCGCCGGGTACCGGGGCGGCGCGTTCGTCTACGAGCGTGTCGGCGCCTCGTGGGCGCTCTCGGCTACGATCTCCCTGCCGTTCTCGAACTCGAACCGGTTCGGTGAGGATGTCGCCATCGACGGCTCTCATGCGGTCATAACCGAGGAGAGCGGGACCATTCGGGCCAACACGTACGAGTTGGTCGGCGACACGTGGACGTGGACGGGTGACCTCGCCGGCGGGGGCCAGGCCATCCCGAGCTACAACCTCAACCTGTCGCTGGAGGGCGACCGCCTCCTGATCGGCGCGCCAATGGTGGCGACCGTCAGCGGGCGGGGAGCCGCGTACGTCTTTGAGTTCGACGGGGCCGCATGGATCCAGACGGCCATGCTGGCCGACAACGCCGGAGCGACCCCGACGAACAACCACAACTTCGGGAGGACCGTGGACCTCGACGGGGACAGGGCGCTCGTCGGCTCGCCCGGGTCCGAGCGGGCCCTCTACTTCGAGTACGACGGGGCCGTCTGGACACGGGAGGGCGTCCTGACCGTAGAGGACCCGCACCCTTACCGGTTCCACGCCCCCGGGGAGGCCGTCGCGCTTGACGGCGCTCGGGCCCTCGTCGGGTCCCCCCGGAGCCGCTTTGAGGGGGCCAACGACGCCGGGGCCGTCTTCGGGTTTGACCTCGGCCCGACCGGGTGGGCCTACAACTCGGAGGTCAACCTCGGACCCCAACGGAGCGACCACCGGTTCGGGGCCGACGTCGCACTCTCCGGGGACCGGGTCGCCGTCTGCGCCCAGGGTCAGGGACAGACCTACCCGTACACGGCCCCGTCCGTCTACGTCTTCTCCGTGGCGGGCGGCGTGGCCACGATGGAAACCCGGATCGCCGTCGAGTGCGCGTCCGTTGCGCTCGGACCGGACCAACTGTTCGCGGGGAGCCCCAACGTCGGCGCGAGCTCCCACGTCGTCCGCGTGTTCACGCGGGGAGCCTCGGGATGGACTCAGTCCCAGATCCTCTCGGGGCGCGGGGCGTTCGGGAGCGCCATGTCGCTCGACGGCGACCGGCTCCTCGTCGGGGCCCCCGGGATCGGCACCGCGAGGGGATACGCGTACCTCTACGAGCGGACGGGCGGCTCGTGGCGGCTCGCCCAGACGCTCCGGACGGGGGTCCCCGAGGACTCGGTCTCGTTCGGGACCTCGGTCGCCCTCGACGGCGCCCGGGCCATCGTGGGCGCCCCGCGCTCGGCGACGGGCGGGCCCTCGGTCGGGCTCGCGTACGTCTACGAGCGGGACGGGACCACGTGGGAACGAGTCGCCGTGCTGACCTCGCCGTCGCCCGAGAACGACGGC
>JANPJI010000444.1:0-2814 GCA_031425425.1 Rubricoccaceae bacterium | reverse complement strand
CCCGAACGACGTCTGGGTGTAGCGCTACCCGTCGAGCTCCGCGTAGGGCGGGACGGCGTCGGCGAACGCCCAGCCCGCCTCGGAGCGGACGCAGCAGTAGCGCACGCGACCATTGTCCACGACGAGCACGCGCGCGCCGAGGACGGCGTTGTAGCGCGCGAGCTGGTCGATCGTCGCCTGCGACACGGCCACGCCGGGGGCCTTGCACTCGGCGAGGAGCAGCGCCGCGCCGCCACGGCCGTACGCGACCGCGTCGGCGCGCCACGTCTTGCCGCCGAACGCGAGCCCCTTCTCGACCGCGAGCAGGCCGACAGGGTAGCCCAGCGCGATCAGGTCGGCGAGGAGAAGCTGGCGAACGCCCTCCTCGGGCGTGAGCGCGACGTAACGGCGGCGGACCGGGTCCAGCACAAACTGTCGTCCGCCCTCGACCTTCGTCACGAGCGCGCTCACGCCGGTTGCCCGCCCGCCCTCGCGGCGCGGCGCAGGAGAGCGCGGTGCGCGCCGACCCACAGGTCCGCGTCGCGCGTGACGGTCGCGATGGTCACGTCGGCGAAGTGGGGCACGAGCGCGAGCAGCGCCGGCACGATGTCGGCCCAGCGCTCGGCGACGACGAGGCGCTCGATGTCGTCGGCCGTGCGCGGGGCCCAGCGGTACTCGTCGCGCAGCGCCTCGGCCTTTTTCCAGTAGTTGCGGTCGTCCCACGCCTGGGCGGAGCCCTCGATCGTCTCGCCGATGCCGCGGAGGTGAACGGCGAGGAAGGCGACGAGGTCCTTCGCCTCGGCGTCGAAGTAGCCGTCGGCGAGGGCGGGGCGCGTCGCGAGAAGGCGGAGCGCCTCGGCCGCGGACCGGCGGTGGGCGTGGCGGCGCGTGGCCGGCGTGTCGCCCGCGCGGATGATTCGGCTCACGAGACGGCGCGCAGGCAGGCGCGGAAGGGGGACCGGAGGCAAGCTAGCGCCGCGGCGCGCGCGTTAGACTGAGGCTCCCGCCCCGCGTGCCCATGTCCCGTTCGTCCGATTCCGGCCTGCCGCCGTTGAGTTCCGGCCTGCCGCCGTCGCGCCGCGACGTGCTCCGCGCGCTCGGCGCGGGCCTCGTCGGGCTGCCCCTCGCCGCGTGCGGGACGACCGCCCCGGCGGAGCGCCCCGTGACGCGCCTCGTCTCGCCGCGGACGCCGCTCCCGGCCATCGTGCGCCCCCCCGAGCCGCTCGTCACAGCCGACTCGGTCGTGGCCGACACGACGCTCGCCGCGGCCGCCCCGCCCGTCCGCGCGATGCTCCGCCCGCGCCGCGTCCGGCCGGCCGGAACGATCGGGCTCGTCGCGCCGGCCGGCGTGCTCCGCTCCGTGAGTCAGGTCGAGGACGCCGTCGCCGACGTCCGCGCGATGGGCTTCGAGGCGCGCGTCGGGCGGCACGCGCTCGCGCGCTTCGGCTTCCTCGCCGGGACCGACCAGGAGCGCGCCGACGACTTCATGGCGATGGTGACCGACCCGGACATCGACGCCGTGGTGTGCCTCCGCGGCGGCTACGGCTGCGCCCGCATCCTGCCGCTCCTCGACTACGACGCGATCCGCGCGGCCGCCAAACCCATCATCGGCTACTCGGACGTCACGGCGCTCCTGCTCGCCATCTACGCGAAGTCCGGCCTCGTCACATTTCACGGGCCGGTCGGCATCTCGACATGGCGCGGCGAGACCGCCGACGCCTTCCGCCGCGTGCTCGTCCGCGGGGAGACGCTCGCCGTGGCGGGGCCGCCGGACGAGGCGCGCCGCGACCGGATCCCGACCGAGACGGTCCGCCGGGGGCGCGCCGAAGGGCCGCTCGCCGGCGGCAACCTGTCTGTCGTGGCCAGCCTCGCCGGGACGGGCTACCTGCCGGACCTCGACAACCACGTCGTCTTCTTCGAGGAGACCGGAGAGGAGTCGTACCGCCTCGACCGGCTGTTCACGCAGCTCGAACAGGCGGGCGCGCTCCGTACGCCGGCGGCCGTCGTGTTCGGGCAGTGCTCGCAGTGCTCGTCCGGAGGCTCGGCGTGGAGCGCCGAGGACGTCCTCCGCGACCACCTCGGCAGCTACCGCTGCCCGGCGTGGATCGGCGCGCCCATCGGGCACGTCTCGCCCGTCTACACGCTTCCGATCGGCCTCCCGGTGCAGACCGACGCCGACGCCGGGACGCTCGAAGCCATCGGTCCGGCGGTCGTGTAGGGGAACGGAGAACGGGCGTCGGGCATCAGGAGATGTACCGCTGCATTCTCCCGCCAGCCGGGCTCCGTTGCCATGAAACTCGCCCTCTGCCAGATCAACCCGACCGTCGGCGACCTCGCCGGGAACGCGGAGCTCGTGCTGGACGCGGCGCGCCGCGCGGCCGAGGCGGGTGCCGAGCTCGCCGTCTTCCCCGAGCTGGCGCTCGTCGGCTATCCGCCGCAGGACCTCCTGGACCGGCCCGCCTTTCTCGACGCCGCCGACGCCGCCCTGCTGTACGTGGCACGGAACGCGCCGGCCGGGCTCGGGATCGTCCTCGGCGCGCCGCGGCGCAACCCGAGCGCTACCGGCAAGCGCCTCGTCAACGCCGCGGTCCTGCTGGACGACGGGCGCGTGGCCGACGAGGTCGCCAAGGCGCTGCTGCCGACATACGACGTATTCGACGAGGCCCGCTACTTCGAGCCGTCCGCCGAAGCGCGGCGCGTGGTGACGTTCCGCGGCCTGCGCCTGGGCCTGCACGTCTGCGAGGACCTGTGGAACAACGAGGACGGCGTGCCGACGCGGCTCTACGCCGCCAACCCGATCGACGAACTCGGCGCGCTCGGCGTGGACCTGTTCGT
>JANPJI010000443.1:0-2949 GCA_031425425.1 Rubricoccaceae bacterium | reverse complement strand
CTGCAGGAGGTAGTGGTGCGACGCCATCGTCTGCGCCATCGCCTCGGGGCCGTAGTGCGCCGCGGTCGGGCCGAGCCAGTTGGATTTCCAGTCGAACAGTGCCACGCGGACGTCGCCGCCCGGTTCGGCGGGCGGGCACTCCGCGACGAAGTCCGCCGCGCCGACCAGCAGGCCGTCCGCCTCGGCGGGGCTCATCCGCGCCACGCGCGCGGCGTAGGCGCGGAGGCGGTCGTCGCCGTGGGCGGCGAACACGTCCGCGATGGCGTTCGGGGCGACGCGGCGGAGCGGCAGCACGAATGTCCACTCGGTGTCGCGGCGCTGCGCGTCGGCCGGGAGGTCCATCAGGCGGACGCCGAGGCCGGGAATGGGCGTGCGCGCGAGGCGCCGCACGAGGTCGCGGACAGCCGCCGCCGGGCTCTCGACCGTCGCGCGGTGGACCGTCCGTCCGGCCGTCCGGGCGCGGCCGTCGGCGAGGCCGTACAACCGGAGCGTCCGCTCGACGGCCCGCGAGGCGGCGCTCGTCGGGTCGAGGTAGTCGTCGGGCGCGTGGAAGACGGCCGTCTGCAAGATGGCGTGGAGGCACGTCCCGGCCTGCGCGCCCGAGGCAAACGCGGCCATCCCGTCGGGAGTCGCGTCGTCATCGATAGGCACGGACGTCTCGGCGGCCGCGTCGTCGGTGTGGTCGTCGCGGGCGCTCGACGCCCACCACGAGAAGCTCGCGCGCCGCGTCGGGTCCGCGATGCGCCCGGCGGCGTCGGGCGAGAGGCGTCGGGCGTCGCCGAGGCGTTCCACAGGAGGCTCGGTCGTCGCCGTCGGCGGCGGGGCGGGCAGCAGGGCATCCGGGAGCGACTCGACGGCCATGCGGTCGGCGAGGCCGTCGGCTGCGATCCAGGCACGGAGGGCGGCGACGGTGCCCGGGAGCGCGCCGCGCGCGGCGGACTGCGCCGCACGGACGAAGCGGCCGTCGCAACCGTCGTGGACCGCGGCGTGCCCGTGGAGGAGGTGGCCCAGGCCCGAGGCGTGTGCGCCCGACAGCGGCCCCCACACGACGTACGCCCGGTCCTCGGCCCGCGTCAGGGCGACGTACGTCAGCCGCAGGTGCTCGGCGAGGCGCTCGGCGTCGGCGAGCGCGCGGTGGTGGTCGAGGTCCTCGGAGCCGAGGTCGTAGACGATCTCCGTCCCGCCGCCTGGAAGGGGAACGTGCGGACGCGGCGGGCGCAGCTCGTTGACGCCGAACCAGGTGTCGGCCTCGCGGCCTTCCCACGCGAACGGCGCGAACACGACGCGGTACTGGAGGCCTTTGCAGCCGTGCATCGTCATCACCTGCACGGCGTGGTCGTCGGATTCGAGGCGCATCTCGGCCGTCCCGCCGCTCGCCGTGGACGTGTGGCGCGTGCGGAACCAGCGGAGGAGGCGGTCGGCGGAGCGCGCGCCCGCGCCTTCGGCCTCGTGGGCCAGTTCGAGCGCGTGGCGGAGGTTGGTCGCCCGCCGCTCGCCGTCCGCGTGCCCCAGCAGACGCTCCTCGACGCCCTCGTCCTCGACGAACCGCGTCGTCGCCTCGAAGACGCCGCGGCGGTGCCAGACGGCCCGGACCGCGCGCAAGCGGTCGGTGACCTCGGCCCAGCCTGCCTCTCCGCCGGGGCCGTCGAGGTCCGCGATGCGCTCGGACGGCCAGCCCCAGAGCTCCGTCGCGAGGGCCGTGCGGACGGCCGCGCGGTTGCCCGGCGCGTCGACGGCGCGGAGGACGTGCTCTAAATCCGCCATCTCGCCCGAGAACCGCACGTCGCCGCCCCTCCCGACGACGCTCGGCAGGCCCGCCCGCCGGAGCGCCGCCTGGACGCGCGCCGTCTGGTCGTTCGTGCGAACGAGCACGGCGATGTCGGCCGCGCGCAGACGGCGCCACACGGCGGTCCCGTCGGGCGTGGCGTCGAGGACCTGCACGGCGGGGTCGTCGAGGAGCCGGCGCGCCTCGGCGACGACGGCCGCGAGAACGGCCGGCACGGCGACGTCCTTGTTGACCGTCCCGTAGCGGCCCTGTGGGAGGTCGGCCGCGCTCCACCACACGAACGGCGCCCCGCCCGCGCCGCGCATCCGCGGCGCCTCGACGGCCGCCTCGGCCGGGGCGAACGGGATGCCGTCGGTGACGAACGGCCGCTCGCCACGCCCGAACAGCGCGTTGACGGCCCCGACGAGCGCGGGCGCGCTTCGGTAGTTGCGGCCGAGCGTGAACGTCTGGCCGGCGTGGCGACGCGCGCCGAGGTACGCGAACACGTCGGCCCCGCGGAAGGCGTAGATGGCCTGCTTCGGATCGCCGACGAGCACGAGCGGTGCGCCGGCGAACGCGCGGCGGAAGACGGCCTCCTGGCGGCCGTCGGTGTCCTGGAACTCGTCGACGAGCGCGAGGCGGTACTGGCCGCGGATGGCGCGCCCGAGGATCGGCCCGATGCGGTCGTGGTGGAGCGCGTCGTGAACGCGGTCCAGGAGGTCGGTAAACGTCAGCACGCCCGCGGCCGCGCCGAGGCGTCGGCGGGCGGCAGCTGTCGCCGGGATGAGGTCGGCGAAGAGGGCGAGGCGCAGCGCCTCGGTGGCGGCGTCGACGTCCGTGCAGGCCTGGAACGCGGCGTGGCTCCGGATCCGGACGGCCGCCTCTTTGCCCGCCTTCGAGCCCTTGTGGACGCCCGCGGCGAGCGCCTCGGCCGTGCTCGCGAGGACGGCGTCGACGTGCGCCTCGCCGCCCCTCGCGACGAACGCGCTCACGCGTCCGAACAGGCCCGCGGGGTCGGAGGGGGCACCTTTCGCGAGCGGGGCGTCGTCGAGCAGAGCCACCGCCTCGGCTTCGTCCCACACCCGCGCCAGCCCTGCGACGGCGGCGGAGTAGCGGTCGACGGCCGACGAGAGCGCCTCGGGAGGCGGGACGAGGCGCGTGCCCGCGTGGCGCGTCGCGTCGGC
>JANPJI010000442.1:0-1664 GCA_031425425.1 Rubricoccaceae bacterium | reverse complement strand
CGCACGACGACTCCGGTCGTTGCTGGCGAGGCATCACCGGTCGAAGCGCTGGGCGTGGCGGTGTCGGTGCGGCCGAACCCGGCCGGCGGGCGCGTCGAGGTTGTCGTGTCGCTGGCCGCGGCGGAGGCGGTGCGCGTGGTGGTGCTGGACGCGCTCGGCCGCGAGGTGGCGGTCGTGCTCGACGGCGCGGCGGCAGCGGGCGAGCGGGCCGTCGGTCTAGACACCGGCGCGTGGCCCGCGGGCGTGTACGTCGTCCATGCCACAGCCGGGGCGACGGTCGTCTCGGCCCGGCTCGTCGTCGCGCGTTAGCCCGCGAGCGTCTCGAACACGAGCACAGCCGCGCACACGGCGGCCATCGCTGCGAGGAACGGGCCGACAAAGCGCAGCCACCGGTCGTAGCCCACGCCCGCCATCGCCAGCGACGGCAGCACCATGCCCGAGGGCGACACGAAGAACATCAGCCCGATGCCGTACACGTACGCGCTCACGATGGCCGCGGCCGGCGCGCCGACGCTGGCCCCGAGCGCGCTCATGATCGGCATCGTCAGCACCGCGATTCCGGACGACGACGGCACGACGACGGCCAGCAGGGCGAAGAACACGAACAGCGCGAGCACGAACGCCACCGGCGGCATCCCCGCCACGACGCCCGACGCGGCGAAGAGGAGCGTCCCGCTCAGCCCGCCCTCGTTCAGCACGACGGTCACGCCGCGTGCGATGCCGATGATGAACGCGACGCCGAGCAGGTCGCGGGCTCCGTCGAGGAAGGAGCCGACGAAGGCGCGCTCGCCGGTCCGCTCGACCACCGCCACGACGATGGCCGCGCCGAGGAAGAGGGCCGTCATCTCGGCGAACCACCACCCGCCGACCGAGACGCCCCACACCATCACGCCGAACGTCGCCGCGAACAGAGCCAGCAGAAGCTGGACGCGCGCCGTCACCGGCGGGGCCGCAGCGGGGTCGATCTCCGCTGCGGACGGGGCCGCGCCCGAACCGGCGAGCGACCGCGACGGGTCCGCACGCACCCGCGCCGCATAGCGCAGCACGTACGCCGCCAGCAGAACGACGCCGACGCCGAGCACGACGAGGCGCGGCCCGAGCCCGACCGTCCATGCGACGCCCGCAGCGTCACTTGCGATGATGGTCGCGAACGGGTTCGTGGTCGAGGCCATCCCGCCGACGTGGCTCCCGCCGAGGATGACGGCGAGCGGCACGAGCCGGTCGTAGCCGGCCGCGAGCAGCACGGGCACGAGGAGCGGGTAGAACGCGATTGTCTCCTCGGCCATGCCGAACGTCGTCCCACCGAGGGCCATGAGGGCGATCACGAGCGCGACGAGGACGCCCTCGCGCCCGCGCAGCCGCCGCGCGAGGGCGGCGAGGCCGGCGTCGAACGCGCCGGAGCGGTTGAACACGCCGATGAAGCCGCCGATGACGAGCACGAACAGGACGACGTCGATGGCCTCGGTGATGCCCTTGATGGGGGCCATCAGGACCGCCAGCGGCCCCTGCGCCTCGGCCTCGATGCGGCGGTACGTGCCGGGGACGGTGACGGGCTTGCTGAACTTGCCCGCCACGAAGTCCGCCGCGCGGGCGCGGATGCCGAGGCCGTCCAGCGACGCCTGCGTGGGCGGGAGCGCCCGCGTGCTGTCGCCCGAGGCGACGAC
>JANPJI010000441.1:0-2833 GCA_031425425.1 Rubricoccaceae bacterium | reverse complement strand
GGGCCGAGCGCCAGCGCGATTCGGTCGATCAGGGCACGGACATCGGAGGCCATCGGGGAGTCGGCTGGACGGACGGCAAGGTACCCCGCGCCGCGATGCGCCTCACCGCGCGGCGCGGCGTGGAACCCTGCCCGGTCCGCGGGGTGCGCCGACCCCACGACACCCGCTCCGCCATGCCCACGACCCCGATCCGCGTCGCCGATGCCACCCTGATTCCGGACGGCGAGATGACGGAGGTCGACGCCGGCGGGACGCCCGTCCTGCTCGCCCGCGTCGGCGGACGCCTCCATGCCTGCGCCGCGCGGTGTCCGCATGCCGGCGCGCCGCTCGCCCGCGGCGTCCTCGACGGGTCGCGCCTCGTGTGCCCGTGGCACCACGCCCAGTTCGACGTCACGACGGGTGCGCTCTGCGAGCCGCCCGCGCTCGACGGCCTCGCCGTGTACGCCGTCGAGGAGCGCGACGGGGGCGTGTTCGTGACCGTCACCGACGGTCCGGCCGCGGAGCCGTCCGCGCCGTCGGTCCCGGACGACCGCCTGTTCCTCGTCCTCGGGGCCGGGGCCGCGGCGCAGGCCGCCGCCGAGGCGCTGCGCGCCGAAGGCTTCGCCGGCCGCATCGTCCTCACCACGCCCGAGGCGGAGGGGCCGTACGACCGCACCGCGCTCTCGAAGGGCTACGCCGCTGGCAAGACCGCCGACGCCGCGCTCCCGCTCCGCAACGCCGCGTTCCAGGAGCGCCACGGCATCGAGGTCCGGACCGGATGGACCGCCGAGGCGCTCGACGTGGAGGCGAAGACGGTCCGCTTCGCGGTCGCCGGAGCCGCCTCCGAGACGAGCCACTACGACGCGTGCCTCGTCGCCACCGGCGGCACGCCGCGCCGCCTGCCCGTTCCGGGTGCGGACCTGCCGGGCGTCCACGTCCTCCGGTCGCACGCGGACGCGCGCACGCTCGTCGAGGCGCTCGGGCGGGCGCGGCGGGCGGTCGTCGTCGGGGCGTCGTTTATCGGGATGGAGGTCGCGTCGGCCCTCACCGACCGCGGGCTCGCCGTGACGGTCGTGGACCGCGGCGAGGTGCCGCTCGCGGCCGCGCTCGGCACCGCCGTCGGCGGGGTCTTCCGCGCCGCCGCCGAGGAGAAGGGCGTCGCGTTCCGCCTCGGGGCGGCCATCGAGGGGATCGAGGAGCAGGGCGAGGGGCTCGCGGTCGTGCTCGCGTCCGGGGAGCGCCTCGCGGGCGACCTCGTCGTGATGGGCGTCGGCGTGCGCCCGGCGACGGATTTCCTCGCCGGCCACCCGTTCGTCCGCGACGACGGCGGGCTGGAGGCCGATGCCGCGTTGCGCGTCGCCGACGGCCTCTTCGCTGCCGGCGACGTCGCGGCGGTCCCCGATGCGCGCACCGGCCAGCGCGTGCGCATCGAGCACTGGCGCCTCGCCCAGCAGCACGGCCGCGCCGCGGCCCAGGCCATGCTCGGCTCGGACGCGCCGTTCGACGGCGTCCCGTTCTTCTGGACCGGCCAGTTCGGCCTCGGCCTGCGCTACGTCGGCCACGCCGAGACGCCGGACGAGACGATCGTGGACGGCTCGCTCGCCGACCGCCGCTTTATCGCCTACACGGTCGAGCGCGGGCACGTCGTCGCGGCCGCGGCGGTCGGGCGCGACGCGGACGCGGCGGCGGTCCACCGCCTCTTCGCCCGCAGCCTCGCGCCGACGCCCGACGAGGTGCGGGCCGGGTTCGACCCGCAGGCCCGCCTCCGCGACGCCGGCCCTGAGGCCTGAACCGCAGAGCGGGGCGCTCCCGGTCCGGAAGCGCCCCGCTCTGCAACCTGAGGCGAGTTCTATCCCCGCTTCGTCAGCGCCGTCAGGCGCGAGCCGCCGCCGCGCGGGTCCAGGACGCGGACGAGGAACGTGTCGCCCGTGCGGACCGCCGCGATGGCGCGCTGCAACTCGGCGACCGTCCGGACCGGCCGGCGGTTGACCTCCGTAATGACGACGCCAGGGCGGATCTGCGCGTCGCGGAACGCCTCCGAGCTGCGCTCGACGTCCGTCACCGCGATGCCTTCCACGTCGCCCTCGACGCCGAGGCGCCGCGCGACGGCCGGCGTGAGGTCCTGCACGGTCAGGCCGAGAGCGGACTCCGAGGCGGGCTCGGCTTCGGGCGCGGGCTGGCGGCCACGGCGCGGGGCCATCCCGGTCGCCTCGGCCATCTGATCATCGGAGGGGCGCGTTCCGAGCCGCACGGTCGCCGTCCGCTCGTCGCCGTCGCGGTTGTACGTCAGGCGGACCTCGTCGCCGGGGCGCTTGTTGGACACGAGCGACACGAGCTGGCGGCTGTCCGTCAGCGTGGTCCCGTCGACGGCCGTGATGACGTCGTCTGCGCGGAGGCCGGCGTCGGCGGCGGGCTCGCGGCCTGCGCCGTCCTCGGACAGGCTCGCGATGAGGGCCGCGCCCGGCGGCACGTCGAGCGCGCGTGCAAGGCTCGGGCTCACCGGCCCGAACGAGATGCCGAGGAAGCCGCGCGTGACCGTGCCCGACGAGACGAGCTGCTCGGTCGTGTTGCGCACGATGTCCGATGGGACGGCGAACGAGATGCCCTGGAAGCCGCCCGTCCGCGTCGCGATGGCCGAGTTGATCCCGACGATCTCGCCGCGGAGGTTCACGAGCGGCCCGCCCGAGTTGCCGGGGTTCACGGCCGCGTCGGTCTGGATGTAGTTCGAGATCGAGTTCGAGCCGCCCTGGAAGCGGCCGAGGCTGGACACGATGCCGTTGGTGACCGTGTTCGAGAGGTCCTCGGAGAGCGGGCTCCCGAAGGCGAGCACCCACTGCCCGACGCGGAGCTCGCT
>JANPJI010000440.1:0-1728 GCA_031425425.1 Rubricoccaceae bacterium | reverse complement strand
CGCGGACCCGATCGGGATGTCCGGCGTGCGCCTCGAAGCCAACGTCCACATCATCACGGGCCTCGTCTCCGCCGCCAAGAACGTCTACCGCTGCATCGAGAAGGCCGGCTACCGCGTCGACGACATCGTGCTCGAGCCGCTCGCGTCCAGCCACGCGGTCCTGCACGACGACGAGAAGGAGGTCGGCGTGGTCCTCGTCGACATCGGCGGCGGGACGACCGACATCGCCATCTTCGAGGACAAGACGATCCGCCACACGGCCGTCGTCGCCGTTGCCGGCAACAAGGTCACCGACGACCTCCGCAAGGGCCTCGGCATCCTCCACGACCAGGCCGAGCGCCTCAAGCAGCAGTTCGGCGTCGCCCTCGTGGACCTCGTCGGCGACGACCAGGAGATCACGATCCCCGGCATCGGCGGGCGGCCGGACAAGGCCATCTCGCAGTCCACGCTCGCCCAGATCATCCAGCCGCGCCTGGAGGAGATCCTCGAGATCGTGGCCATCGAGGTGAAGCGCTCGGGCTACGGCCGCCACCTCTCGGCTGGCGTCGTGCTGACCGGCGGCGGGGCCCTCATCCCCGGCACGGCCGAACTCGCCGCCGACATTCTGGGGCTGGAGGCCCGCGTCGGCCGCCCGCTCGGGCTTGCCGGCGGGCTTGTCGAGGAGGTCTCGAACCCCAAGTACGCCACCGCTGTGGGCCTCGTGCTGCACGGCTTCAAGGTCGGCGCGACGTCCGGCGCGAGCCTCGTCGCCGTCGAGACGGAGCAGGCCGCCCAGACGGTCGGCCGCGCGACGCGCGGCGGTGCCGCCCGCGGCGAGGCCACGCTCGCCGAGGGCGACGGCTCCACGAGCGCCCCGCCGACCCTCGACGGGCCGTATTCCGAGGAGGCCGACTCCGACACGCTCGTCGCCAAGATCACCGCGTCCATGCGGCGGTGGTTCGACGAACTCTAGATCGCACATTTGTCGCGACGGTGTGACTGCGGAGCCGGTACTTTCCGGTTGTCCCACCGATCGCGGCTCACGCCCGCTCTGCCACGAGGCCCCGGGCGACTCACCCTGGCAATCACCAACCGGAGGGACCTTCCCATGAGCCCCGATTTCTCAACCCGATTCAGCTTCGACGACGACGCCCAGACCACGGCCCAGATCCGTGTGATCGGCGTCGGCGGCGGCGGCGGCAACGCCGTCAACAACATGCTCCTCAAGGGCATCCACGGCGTCGAGTTCGTCGCCGTGAACACGGACGCGCAGGCGCTCCAGGCCAACGCGGCGCAGACCAAGATCCAGATGGGCCGCACGCTCACCAACGGCCTCGGGGCCGGCGCGCGTCCGTCCGTCGGGGCGAGCGCCGCGCAGGAGAGCCAGCGCGACATCGAGGCGGCCCTCGAGGGCTGCGACATGGTCTTCATCACGGCCGGCATGGGCGGTGGGACCGGCACGGGCGCGGCCCCGGTCGTCGCGCAGATCGCCAAGAGCCTCGGCATCC
This sequence comes from Rubricoccaceae bacterium, assembly GCA_031425425.1. Taxonomy (GTDB): domain Bacteria; phylum Bacteroidota; class Rhodothermia; order Rhodothermales; family Rubricoccaceae; genus DASVSE01. The sequence continues at coordinate 241 of JANPJI010000440.1, read as the reverse complement.
TCACCGTGGCCGTGATCACGAAGCCGTTCGGCTTCGAGGGACCCAAGCGCGCCCGCACGGCCGCCGAGGGCCTCCAGGCGCTCCGCGACGTCGTGGACACGCTCATCGTGATCCCCAACGAGAGCCTGCTAGACATCGCCGGCGACGACACGTCCGTCCCGGAGGCCTTCGAGATGGCGGACGACGTGCTCTACAACGCCACGCGCGGCATCTCGGACCTCATCACGGTCCACGGCCTCGT
>JANPJI010000439.1:0-8742 GCA_031425425.1 Rubricoccaceae bacterium | reverse complement strand
CCCGGCTGCCCGGGTCGCCTACGTCCTCGCCATCCCGTCGGAGGAGGACCCTGGCGGTGCCCCGGTCCTCCTCCGCTCGGTCATGTAACGGGCGCCGGTGACGGCCCTGGGGGTCCGGTTCACGTTCACCTGTGGGACGACGGCCTCGGACGTCTCGCTGTGCGACGCGGTCGCCGGGACGTTCACGACCGGATCCCACCCGTGACCGGCCGCACCACCTGCTGGCCGCGGATCGCGCGCCTCTTCCTGACCGCGATTTCGCCGTTGATCGCCGGGTGCGAGCACCAGCAGGGCGATTGGACGCGGACATGGGGCTTCACGCCCGCGTCCGAGTGGTTCGGGAGCTACATCTATACGGGGCCGCCCGAGCTCCGGCTCACCTTCGTGTGCCACGGGGACGGCCCCTGGCCCGTCCTGGCCCACGCCCCGCTCAACAGCGACCGCCCGGCCGAGTTCTCGTACACGCTCGACGGCGGGAGGACGATGGGGCCGTACAGCACCCTCCAACTGCCCGGCGGAGAGATGTCGGTCCCATTCGACAGCGAGCTGAAGGCGGCAGGAGAGTTCGTCGTCGGTCTTGCGTCCGCCGAGACGGCCTCGCTCACGTTCGCCGATGCGGACCACTCCAGCCCTGTCACCGCGACGGTCGGAGTGGCGGGACTCAATGCCGCCGTCGTCGAGATGGACTGCCAGTGATCGCTGTACTGCCTACCCGCCGCGGACCGCGACCATGCGCCTCGTCCTCCTACTCGGGCTCGTCGCGGTCGCCGGGTGCGACAGCTCCGGGCCGGTCCTGTCGCCCCCGTTCGTCCGCCAGATCACGCAGAGCCAGCAGTTCGACTTCCCTGTCGCCGAGGACGGCGGCCTGATCTATGCCTTCGTGGCGCCCGACCTCGACGTCCGAGCCCTCATGAGCGAAAGCCACCTCAACGTCGACGACGCCACGAAGGCCTACTACTCCCGATTCCAGATCATCCCCCAGAGCCCGCTCGCCTACGAGTGGTACGTCGTCCGCGCGACGGTCACCGCGAGCGCCCCGAGCGGGGAGGGCAGCACCCTTTACCTCGGCGAGGTCGAGCACTTCACCCATCCGTTCCCGGTCAACGCGGACGTCCTCAAACTCCTCCGGAGGGAGGGCAGCGTCCGGCTGACGGTCCGGATCGAGCTCTCCGGCAACGTGAATCCGACGCCCAACTACGGCTTCGAACTGAAGACGAGGCTCAGCGTCGAGGTCCCGCAGCCGTCGGCCGTGCCGTGACCGCCCAGACGACCTAACCCGCCGCAGGCGACGCGGCTCAGCCCGCCGACGCTGTCGCGCAGGCCGGCCGAAGCCCTCGCACTGCGCCTCGGCCGCAGTCCCAGGTTCGGCCGCCGCCCCGAGTTCGGCCGCCGCGAGCCGCCGTGTCGTACCGTCCTGCGACAGCCGCACGAGTGGGCCGGCACCGGCCCATGCGGATGCCCCTTCCGCGTTCCCTGCATCGTCCACACAGGCGAACACGCCACGGAGGCTCGTCGACCGGGAAGACTCCACTTTTGCATCTGGCTCATGTCCGGCCGTCTCGTCTCGATCTACGTCGCGCCCGCAGCTGGGGCGCCTGTCGTGCGCGTCGCCCGCGCCGAGGCGCTCGCCGGCCTCGGCCTCGCGGGCGACCGCTACGCCGCCGGGGCCGGCTCCTTCAGCCGGTGGCCCGGGAAGGGCCGCGCCGTGACCCTCGTCGCAGAGGAGGCGCTCGCCGAGGCCGAAGCCGCCTTTGGCGTGAGCCTCGGCGACGGCCAGCACCGGCGCAACCTCGTCGTGTCGGGTGTGGACCTGCGGGCGCTCCTCGGCGGGCAGTTCCGCATCGGCGGGGCGCTTTTCGAGGGCGCGCGGGTGTGCGCGCCGTGCCGGTACCTCGTCCGGACGACCGGACAGGCGCGGATCTTCGAGGCGCTCGTGGGCCGCGGTGGCATCCGCGCCGAGGTGGTCGGGGGTGGCGTGTTCGCCGAGGGCGACGCCGTCGTGCCGGTCGGGGAGGCCCGGCCGCGCGTGCTGCCGGGGTAAACTCCGACCCCGAACGGCCCCCCCAATGGCAGGCATCCCCGACGCGACGATCGACGAGATCCGCGCGGCGTCCGACCTCGTCGACGTCGTCGGCGAGCGCGTGTCGCTCAAGAAGCAGGGGCGGCGCTTTCTGGGCCTCTGCCCGTTCCACAGCGAGAAGTCGCCGTCGTTCTCTGTCGTGCCTGACGAGGGATTTTATTACTGTTTCGGCTGCAAATCCACAGGTGACGTGTTCACCTTTGTCCGCGAGACCGAAGGCGTAGGCTTCCTCGACGCCGTGCGGCTGCTCGCCGGGCGGGCCGGCATCGCGCTCCCCGAGGAGAACGACCCCGCGGCCGACCGCCAGGGCGCGCTCCACGCCGCGCTCCGGTTCGCGGCTGCGTTCTACGTCGAGCAGCTCCGGGGCGACGGCGGCAAGCGGGCACGGGCGTACCTCGCCGAGCGGGCGTTCACGAAGGAGGCCGTGCTCGCCTTCGGCATCGGCGTTGCGCCCGACGGCTGGGACGGCCTCGCGACGGCCGCCACGGCGGCCGGCTTTGACCCGGACGTGCTCGAGGCCGTCGGACTCGTCAAAAAGCGGGAGAACGGGGGCATCTACGACGTCTTCCGCGACCGCCTCGTCTTCCCGATCCTGTCGCCCATCGGCAAGGTCCTCGGCTTCGCCGGGCGCATCCTGCCGGACTCGCGCCAGGCGACGGCGGACTTCACGCCGGCCAAGTACCTCAACACGCCCGAGACCGAGATTTACCACAAGTCCCGCGTGCTGTTCGGGATGAAGCAGGCCAAGCGCGCCATTCGCGCCGAGGGCGAGGCAGTCGTGGTGGAAGGCCACGCCGACGTCGTCGCGCTGTGGCAGGCGGGCGTCCAGAACGTCGTCGCAGCCTCCGGCACGGCCCTGACGGCGCAGCAACTGAGCAGCCTCGCCAGCCTCGACGTCAAGCGCGTCGTGCTCCTGTTCGACGCCGACGCGGCTGGGCAGGGGGCTGCCCGCAAGGGCGTCGAGACGTCCCTCGACGCTGGGATGATGCCCTACGCCGTGTCCCTGCCGGACGGGGCGGACCCCGACTCGTTCGTCCGCACCTTCGGCACCGACGCCTTCCGCGCCGTCCTCGCCGACGAGCGCCGCGACTTCGTCGAGTTCCTCGTGCTCGGGGCGCGCCGCGACGGCCTCTTCGAGACGCCCGAGGGCAAGCGCGAGGCCGTGGACCGGGTCGTGGCCGCCCTCGCCCGTGTGCAGGACTCGATCCTGGCCGAGGAGTACATCCGCCGAGCGGCCCGCGCGCTCGACGTGTACGAGCCCGAAATCCGCCGCGAGGTCGACGTCCGCTCGCGCCGCTCACCCGCCCCGCAGCCGTCCGTCCGCGCCGTCGAGGCGGGCCGTCCGCCGGACGCCTCGGACGTCGTGGTGGTCGTGGTGCGTCCCAAAGAGGAGACGCTGATCCGGTTGATGCTCCACGAGGGGACGCCGATGGTCGAGCACGTGATGACCCGGATGGGGCTCGACGAGTTTTCGGAGGGCGCCTCCCGCGAAACCATCGAGGCGCTTCTGGCGCAATTCGAGGCCGGGGCGGTGGACACCGGCCCGTTCGTGCGCGGCGAGTACGGCGCGGGCGTTCAGGAGCTCGCCAGCCGCGTCCTTGCCCGGCAGCACGACGTGTCCGAGAACTGGGGCCGCGCCGGCATCACGGTCCCCGACGAGGACGCGCAGCCGTTCGTCGTCGCGGCGGAGGCCATGAAGCGACTCAAGATGGACCGCCTGCTCGAAGCGGTCGAGAACGCCCGCGGGCGCGTGCTCACGGCCGAGCAGGCCGGCCAGGACGCGGCACCGATCCAGGGCGAGATCGTTCAGCTCAACCTGCTCCGCCAGCAGATCGAGCGGGGCGACTTCATGGACTGGGGCGACGCCTGAGGTTGGAGTGATGTTTGTTGGATGGAGGTCTTCCCAAGACGGTCGCCCTTCGTGTCCCGATCCACGCTTCGCGCGTTCGGCCCCGGCGGGTCGCTCCGGCCCCTACCTTCTCGCTCCACCCGGACCCGACGCCGCATGGAAACGCCCGACTTCGACCCGACCCACGACGCGGAGACGGCGGCCTCAGAGGCCGCGCTCGCCGCGGCCGTCGACGCCGCGGCCCGCGCCGCATCTGCACCCGAGGTGCCAGCCCCCACGCCCGGCCGCCGCCGCCGCGGACGCGCCGCAGATGGCCCTGAGAGCGTCGAGGCCGCACCCAAGAGGAGCAAGCCCAAGAAGGCTCCCGTCGCGCGGACGCCGCCACCGGCCGAGCCCTCCGGCGACGGAGCCCCGACGCTGGACCGGACGCTGCCGCTCTCGGTCGTCGCCCGCGAGGTCCCCAAGAACGCGTCGCTGGACGACCCCGCGCTCTACTTCAACCGCGAGCTCTCGTGGCTGGACTTCAACTGGCGCGTCCTCTACCAGGCCCTCGACGACCGGACGCCGCTGCTGGAGCGGGTCCACTTCGCGGCGATCACGGCCAACAACCTCGACGAGTTCTACCGCAAGCGCGTCGGCGGGCTCAAGCGGCAGCTCGGGGCCGGCGTCCGCGCGCTCTCGCCCGACGGCCGCACGCCCCGCGAGCAACTCGACATCGCCATGGCGGCGGCGATCGACATGCAGCACCACATGGACCGGCTGTGGGCGCGCACGCTGCGGCCCGCCCTCGCCGAGGCCGGAATGGTCGTCCGGACCTACGAGTCGCTCGACGAGGCCGAGCGCGCGCGCGTGGACGCCGTCTTCCGCGAGGCCATCTTCCCGATCCTGACGCCGCTCGCGCTCGACCCCGGCCACCCGTTCCCGTTTATCTCCAACGGCTCGCTCTCGCTCGCGTTCACGCTCCGCCACCCGACGCGCGGCTCCGAACACTTCGCCCGGCTCAAGGTCCCGACCGGCCGCGGCCGCTGGATCCCGCTCGACGACTCGCAGCTCCACGTCGTCGCCCTCGAAGAGGTCATCCGGCACAACGCGGCTTCCCTGTTCCGCGGAATGGAGGTCGAGGGCGCGCACGCCTTCCGCGTCACCCGCAACGCGAGCCTGGACCGCTCCGAGGACGAGGCCGACGACCTGCTGGAGATGATCGCCGAGGAACTCCGCGAGCGCCGCTTCGCCGACGTCGTGCGCCTCGAAGTCGAGGCCGACATGCCGGCCCGCATCCGCCACCTGCTGGCGAGGGAGATGAGCCTGGACGAGGTCGAGGACGTCGTCGACGTCGAGGGCCTGCTGGACCTGTCGGGCCTGATCAGCCTCCCGCGCGTAGACCTGCCGCACCTCCGCTACCTGCCGTACACGCCCGTCGTGCCGATCCGGCTGCGGCACCGCGAACTCGAGGAGGAGCCCGACATCTTCGCCGCCATCCGCCAGGGCGACATCCTCGTGCACCACCCGTACGAGAGCTTTGCGTCGTCCACGCAGCGCTTCATCGAGGACGCCGCAGACGACCCGCACGTGCTGGCGATCAAGCAGACGCTGTACCGGACGTCCGACGACAGCCCGGTCGTGCGGGCGCTCATCCGCGCGGCAGAGCGCGGCAAGCAGGTCGCGGCGCTCATCGAGCTCAAGGCGCGCTTCGACGAGGAAAACAACGTGCTCTGGGCGCGGCGCCTCGAAGAGGCCGGCGCGCACGTCGCCTACGGGCTCGTCGGCCTCAAGACGCACGCCAAGACGACGCTCGTCGTCCGCGAGGAGAAGGGCCGCCTGCGCACCTATGCGCACGTCGGAACGGGCAACTACAACCCCAGCACGGCACGGTTCTACACGGACTTCGGGCTGCTCACGTGCCGCGAGGACATCGGGCATGACCTCGTGCATCTGTTCCACTCGCTCACGGGCTACGCGCCCGAGCAGGAATACCAGACGCTCGCCGTCGCCCCCCGCGACCTGCGGGGCAAGTTCGTGGAGCTCATCCGCCGGGAGGTCCGCCACCAGCGCCACCACGGCACCGGCCGCATCGTGGCCAAGATGAACGCGCTCGACGACGTCGGCATCATCCGCGAGCTCTACCGCGCCAGTCAAGAGGGCGTCCAGATCGACCTGATCATCCGCGGCCACTGCCGCCTCCGTGCGGGCGTGCCGGGCGTATCGGAGACGATCCGCGTCTCGTCGATCATCGGGCGCTTCCTGGAGCACAGCCGCATCTACTACTTCCACAACAACGGCGAGGGCGAGACCTACATCGGGTCCGCGGACTGGATGCGCCGCAACCTCGACGACCGCGTCGAGGTCGTCCTCCCGGTCCGCGACGCGAAGGCCGAGAAGCGGCTCCTCCGGACGCTCCGCTACGCGCTCGACGACAACGTCCAGGCGTGGGACCTCCAGCCGGACGGCCGCTACCTGCTCCGCCACCCCGTCGGCGACGAGCCCGTGCAGTCCTTTCACGAGACGCTGATGCAACGCGCGCGCCGCCGCACCGAAAAGGACGACGCCACGTGGACGTTCTAGACGGGATGCGGGAGGACGGGATACGGGATGGGCAGAGCCTCCCTCCTCACGTCTGCACATCTCATATCCCTCATCCCTTATCCCGAACTATGCGCCTCGCCATCTCTGTCTTCGTTCTCGCCCTCACCGTCGCCGCGTGCGCCTCGGAGCCGGCTCCGCCGAGTCCCGAGCAGACGGCCGTCTTCGCCCAACCGGTCGACGCCGAGCTGGTCGTGACGGCTCAGCCGAACGCGATGGCCTACGCGACGGCTCGCATCGAAGCGCCAGCGGGCGCGACGGTCCGCATCGTGATGGACAACACGGGCACGACGAGCCCGACGATGCTCCACAACGTCGTCGTGCTGCGCACGGCCGGCGACGTGCAGCGCATTGGCCGCGCCGCGGCGGGCGACGCGGACCACATCCCGACCGACGCGGCCGTCCTCGCGGCGACGCCGCTCGCGGGGCCGGGCGCAAAGACGGCGGTCGTGCTCACGATGCCGCCGGCCGGCTCGTACCCGTTCATCTGCACGTACCCCGGCCACTTCCAGTTCATGCAGGGCACGCTCGTCTCGACGCCCGCATCCGCGCCAGGCTGAGCGTACAAAGAGGTTAACAATCGCTGGGGAGGCGGCGGAGACTTGCGCCGGACGCGCGACGCGACGAAGTTGGAGCGCTGCTCCACTGGCTATGCGTCTCCAGCTTGCCGTCTTCGTCGTTGTCGTGACCGCGACTGCCGCGGCCACCGCGGCGCAAACCGCCGACGCCCCGTCCGTTGCGGCGCAGACTGTCGTCTCGGGGACGGTGACGGACCGGGCGACGGGCGACGCGCTCGTCGGGGCAACGGTCGCCGCGCCGGACGTGGGCCGGGGCACGACGACGGACACGCTCGGGCACTACCGCCTCGTCCTTCCCGCCGGGGCAGTCCGCCTCGTCGTGCGCTACGTCGGGTACGCCCCGCGCGTGGTGACCGTCGCGGCGACGCAGACGCTCGACGTCGCGCTCGACGCCGACGCCGCCCTCGGGGAGGTCGTCGTGTCGGATGGCGAGCTGGGTCGCCCCGAGGAGTCGTCCCGGATGGGGACCGTCGCGCTGAGCGGCCGCGACATCCGCGGCCTTCCCGCGTTTCTCGGCGAGGCCGACGTGCTGCGGGCGGTCCAGCTGCTGCCGGGCGTCCGCAGCGGCCAGGAGGGGACGACCGGCCTGTACGTCCGCGGCGGCTCGCCGGACCAGACGCTGATCCTCCTCGACGGCGTGCCGGTGTACAACCCGAGCCACCTCTTCGGCTTCCTCTCGACGTTCAACGGCGACGCCGTAGACGGGGTCGAGATCACGAAAGGCGCGTACCCGGCGCGCTACGGCGGGCGCCTCGGGGCTGTCCTCGACGTCCGCCTTCGCGATGGCGACCTGGAGCGGCACCACGTCCAGGGGCAGGTCGGGCTGCTCTCGACGCGCGTCCTCGCCGAGGGGCCGATCGTGCCGGGGAGGGCCTCGTTCCTCGTCAGCGGCCGGCGGACGTATCTCAACGTCCTCGCCGGGCCGTTCATCGACCGCGCCAACGCCCGTGCGGCTGAGCGCGGCGACGCCCAGATCGAGCCGCGGGTGTCGTTCTACGACCTCAACGCCCGAGCGACCTGGCGGGTGACCGACCGAGACCGGCTCGCGCTGAGCCTCTACCGCGGCGGCGACGACTTCGCGTTCGAGTCCGTCGACCCCGTCGAGGCGTGCGACGCCGCGACGGGATGCCGCCCGACGGGCGCGACGGACGTCTACGGCGGCGGGCTGGACTGGGGCAACCGCATCGGGTCGCTGCGGTACACGCGCGCCGTCTCGCCGCGCGTCTTCGCGAGCGCCGCGCTGACCGCCAGCGACTACGCCCTCAACGTCGCCGTGGACGTCGAGGAGGACCGCGGCGGCCCCGACGGGCGGACGGCGCGGGCGCGCTACCGCTCGGCCATCCGCGACCTCGGTGCCCGGCTCGACGTGGACGTCGCCGCGGGCCGCGGCCATACCGTCCGCGTGGGCGGTGGGGCGACGGTCCGCCGGTTCACGCCCGGTGCGCTCTCGCTCGTCGGGGCCGAGGCGTCGACGGGCGCGGCCATCGACACGCTTCTCGGCGTCGGCCGAACGGTCGCGGTCGAGGCGGTCGCCTACGCCGAGAACGACGTCCGCGTGGGCCGGCTCTCGCTCGGGCTCGGCGTCCGCGTGGCTTCTTACACGACGGGCCGGTTCCGCTACCCATCCGTCGAGCCGCGCGCGTCGGCCGCGTTCC
>JANPJI010000438.1:0-3196 GCA_031425425.1 Rubricoccaceae bacterium | reverse complement strand
GTCGTTCTCCTCGGCCACGAGGACACGCCGATGAACTACCCCGCCAACCTGTACCCCTTCCGGCAGGACGGCTCGTTCCTCTACTACGGCGGCCACGACGCCCCGGGGCTCGCCCTCACGGTCGACGCCGACACGGGCCGGACCGTCCTCTACGGCCACGACCCGACGCTCGACGACGTCGTGTGGGACGGCCCGGCGGACGCGCTCGCCGACCGTGCCGCTCGCGTCGGCGCCGACGGGTCCGCCCCGACCGAGGCGCTCGGCGAGGCGGTCCGTGAGGCGCTCGCCGCGGGGCGGACCGTCCACACGCTCCCAGCCGCGCGCGCGTCGGGCCAGCTGTGGCTCGCCGGGCTCCTCGGCGTCGCGCCGGGCGCGGTCCACGCGTCCGAGGCACTCGTCGCGGCCGTCATCGCGCAGCGGCTCGTCAAGACGGACGCCGAGATCGCCGAGATGGAGGCGTCGCTCGGGCTCGCGGCCGAGGTCCACGCGCTCGCCATGCGGATGGCACAGCCGGGGCGCTCCGAGCGCGAGATTGCCGGGGCCATCGAGGCGCACCTCGCGAGCGCCGGCAGCTACCCGAGCTACCCGGTCATCCTCACGCGCCGCGGCGAGGTCCTCCACGGACACCCGGCGGACACCGTCCTGGAAAGAGGCGATCTGCTGCTCGTCGACGCCGGGGCCGTCTCGGAGGGCACCCGTTACGCGTCCGACATCACGCGGACGATGCCCGTCGGCGGGCACTTCTCGGAGCGCCAGCGGGCGCTCTACGACGTCGTGCTCGCGTCTCAGCTCGCCGCCATCGAGGCGATGCGCCCCGGTGTGCCGTTCCGCGACGTCCACACGCTCGCCGCGCGGACCATCGCGGCAGGGCTCGCCGACCTCGGAATCATGCGCGGCGACCCGGACGAGGCGGCGGCCGCGGGCGCGCACGCCCTGTTCTTCGTCCACGGCCTCGGCCACGCGCTCGGCCTGGACGTCCACGACCTCGAAGGGCTCGGCGAGGCGCACGTCGGGTATGGCGAGGGCTTCGAGCGGTCCGACCAGTTCGGGACGCGCTTCCTCCGCTTCGCGCGCCCGCTCCGGCCGGGCTACGTGATGACGGTCGAGCCGGGCGTGTACCTCATCGACCCGCTCATCGACGCGTGGGCCGCCGAGGCGCGGCACGCGGCCTTCATCGACTACGCCGAGGTGGACCGCTGGCGCGGGCTCGGCGGCATCCGCGTCGAGGACGACGTGCTGGTGACGGACGTCGGCCACCGCGTGCTCGGCCCGCCGATTCCGAAGACGGCCGATGCGGTCGAGGCGGCCGTGCGGGCCGGGGCGTAGCGCGTTCTGCTCGGCTCAGCGTCAGCTGCCCCTCCCAATCCCGCCGCGCGAGCCCTGCGCCCTGACGGCGCTGCCGAACCGCGCGGCGCATGCGCTGTTGGAGCGGTCCACACAGACCTGCAGACCCATGTCCGATCCGCGCAACGTTGCCCACGACAAGAAGGTGATGGAGGAGAAGAAGCACCACGGCGAGGACCCGGCCGAGGGAGCCGCCGAGACGCCGCAGCCCGGCAAGAAGCCGCCGCAGATCCACCACGAAAGCGACGCTCCCGACGACGCCGACGAATAGAAGAGCGCCCGCAGGCCGGCCCCGGACGCCTCGACCGGGCCGTTACGCGCGTTGCGGCGACCCCGCGCGCGCCCACGCGATCAGGTCCGTCGGCAGCGGGGCCGCACCGAGGCGCCGGAGCATCGCCGCGGCCTGGCCGCGGTGGTACGTCGCGTGGTTCACGACGTGGTGCATCTGGACCCCGAGCGGCTCGGCGGAAGTCAGCCCACTGAAAAGCGTGTAGCCGTGTGGTGCGGCGACGGCGGCGTCGGTGAGCCCGGCGAGCCACGTGCGGCGCTCGGCTTCGACGTCGTCGAGGGCCGCACGGAGCGCGGCCGGTTCCGGGGCATCGGTCCACGACGGCGGTGCGGTCGGGCTCGCGCCGGACCACCGCTGGAGCCAGACCCACTCGCCACCGGCGGCGTGTGCGAGGACTGCCTGGAGGCTGGGGAAGCTGCCGCCGAGGTCGCGCGTCCACTCGGCGGTGGGGCGCGCCGCGGCGGCGTCGAGGACGGCCGCGTTGGCCCACTCGGTATAGGCGAACAGCGAGACGAGGGTCGGGAGATGCGTCACCGGCTGCAGTCCGTCGGGTTGGGGTCAGTTGAGCGTTTCGGGGCCGAACGTGTGGGTCGGGCGCGCGGGCGGCACGCGTCGCGCGACGGCTCCGGCGACGACCTGCGCGAGGGCGGCCCCGAGCACGAGCACAGCCGGGCCGAGCACCGTCACGCTCGCCGTGAGCGAGGCGACGCCCACCGCGTCCGAGTCGCCGAGACCGTCCGCGACGGCGCGGAGGGCGAGGAGCGTGGCCGCCGCGGCGACGCCGCCGAGGAGCGATGCCGGCAGCGCCCACCGCACCGGCCGGCCGCGCCGCGCCGCGGCGAGCCCGCCGAGCGCGCCGAACACACCCGCGACGAGCGCGGCGAACGCGAACGCGAACGCGTGGAGCGCGCGCCGCCCGCCCGGCTCGGGTGCGCGCACGGACACGGCGAGGACGTCGCCGGGGACGCCCGCGAACCGCGCGACGGCCCGCTCCGAACCGGGTGCGCCCTCGCCGCCGGGTGCGCTCCGCATCGGGAGCGACGTCGCCATCTCCCAGCCCTCCGGCGCGAGCACATCCACGTCGAGCTGTGAGAAGCCGGGCCAGAGGCGCGCCGGGGCGAGGCTGTAGGCCACCTGCCACGTCCGGTTGGCCTGCGCGCCGTCGTCGTAGGAACCGGCGCGGACGCGCGTCCGCACGCGGACCTGGTGCAGCCCCGGCCCGATCTCGAGCGAGAACCGGAGCCCGCGCGCCGCGCCGGCCTCGGCGGCGTAGGGGATCTGGTCGCCCTCGAAGTTCGGGGCCGCCCGGATGCCGGTCCACAGCGCCGGCACGGCGAAGCCGCCGAGCGGCATGGCCGCGACGGGCCGCCCGTCGAGCCACACCTGCGCCGCCTCGGGGTCCGACCCGAGCGCGATCAGCTCGACGGGCCACGTCCGCGCCGCACCACTGTTGACGACGCCGTAGACGGCCTCGACGGTCGCGAAGCGGACGCTGCTGGACAGCCGGGCACCGAGCGGACGGAGGTCGAGCGTGAGCGTCTCGCGGGCGACGCGGAGCCCGCC
>JANPJI010000437.1:0-1601 GCA_031425425.1 Rubricoccaceae bacterium | reverse complement strand
CCCGTGGCTCTCGAGGTGGAGCTCGACGAACGTGCCGTGCGGCGACCGCAACATCGGCAACTGGTGCGTGGGCGCGTCTACACCGTCCTCTCCCGCATGTGTCGTTGACGGGGGCCCGGGGAGAATCTGGAAGCCATCCCGCAAAAGAGCCTCAAACGCGGCGTGGGCCCGAGCGGGCGGCACCCAGAGGTCAAGATCGTCGAGGTGCCGCTCGTACAGAGGGACGATGCGTCCTGCGAGGAGAGCCGCCCCTTTCAAGGCAGTGCACCGCACATCCGTGACTCTGAGTGCATGGACTGCTCGCGCGAGCGTGGCGAGGACGACGGTGTTGCGGGCGATTTGCGCCTGCATCTGCTTCACGTGCGGGAGTTCGCTCAGGCTAGGCGCACACGATCTCACCCGTGTCGGGATTCGTAACGCAGGTGAACAGCGTCACCGACGCAAGCTCCGCGCGCGCCCCGAGGACCGGCGGCTGGTAGCCGACATCGGTCGGTGTCACGGCTTCCGCGTCATTGCCCTGGTCCATCGTTTTCCTCGTCATCGTCACCACCTCTGTAGCCTAGCCCCACTCGCGCGCAACGCAAAGCCCCACTCGGTCAGGCCGGAGACCCCGCCATCGCTGGCGTCGGGGGAGCCGTCGCCGTCGCCATCGCCGCTGACGGTTGCAGCAGCAGCGATTCCGGGATGAGGCGGGCAAGCCCGCGCCGGACGCCATCGCCGTCGTTCTGGATGGCTGCGACGACGAGGGCTTCGATGGCGGGCTCGAGCGCAGCGGGGTCGACGCCGACAATCCGGCCCATGAAGATCTTGGGGTGGCGCGTCTTCTTGACCTCTTCGCCGTCGGTCCCCAGCTCCTCGTAGAGCTTCTCGCCGGGACGGATCCCCGAGAATTCGATGTCGATGTCGTCGAACGGACGCAGCCCCGAGAGCCGAATCATGTCCTTGGCGAGGTCGAGAATCTTCACCGGCTCGCCCATGTCGAGCACGAAGATCTCGCCACCTTCGCCGAGGGCTCCCGCCTGCATCACGAGCTGGGCCGCCTCGGGAATGGTCATGAAGAACCGGACCATGTCGGGATGCGTGACCCGGATGGGGCCGCCTTTCAGGATTTGCTCACGGAACAGCGGAATGACCGACCCGGCGCTGCCGAGCACGTTGCCGAAGCGCACTGCGACGAAGCGCGTGTCGGGAAAGCGAACGTCGAGGCCCTGCACCACCAGCTCGGCGACGCGCTTGGAGGCGCCCATGATCGAGGTGGGCCGCACGGCTTTGTCGGTCGAGATGAGCACGAAAGCCCGGCAGGCGTGGCGACCGGCGGCCTCAGCAACAGTGCGCGTGCCGACGACGTTGTTCTTGATGGCCTCGCCGGGGTTCTTCTCCATCATTGGCACGTGCTTGTGGGCCGCGGCGTGGAAGACGACGTCCGGGCGATGCTCGCGGAACACGACGTCGACGCGCTCTGCATCGGAGACGTCGGCGACGACGGGCACGATGTCGAGCTCACGGTGCTTGGCGATAAGCTCGCGGTCGATGTCGAACAGCGCGCCCTCCGCGCGCTCGAGCAGCAGCAGGCGACGCGGACCGAAGCGGGCGACCTGTCG
>JANPJI010000436.1:0-2135 GCA_031425425.1 Rubricoccaceae bacterium | reverse complement strand
TCATCCGCCCGCTCGGGACCGTCAACCTGGCGACGGGCGAGGCGACGGTGTCGCGCTACGAGCGGTCCGACGTGACGAGCGTCCCGGCCGCGAGCACCGTCGCCGAGGCCGTCGTCGCGTGGGCGCTCGCCGAGGCGCTCGTCGAGCGCTACGGCGGGGACACGTTCGAGGCGCTCCGGGCACGCCTCGACGCGGACCGGGCCGCTGCGTTGTGAGGGGTCCCGAGTTTTCCAGCGCGGCGTCTGTTGGCGTTGACTTCACGAGACGGAAGCGCTTTCTTATGTGATGTAAGCCCTTTCATGGACCCGCGTTCGCCCGTCCACCCCTTCTCCAACACACATGAGACGACTGATCCTCCTCGCGCTCGCACTGTGCGCCGCTACGCCGGCCTTCGCCGCGTGCATCTTCCAGACCTACGTCATCCTCAACCGCGGCAGCGGGAACGTCTTTTACGAGGGCAGCGGTTCTGACAACAACTCGGTCAACCCGCTTTTCCAGACGTTCTACTTCACGCCGACGGCGCAGGGCTCGTTCACGCTCAACGGGGCGGAAGTCAACACATTTAAGACCGGGGGCGGCGACGTCTCCGGCGCGCAGCTCTTCTACCGCGTTACGGTCCAGGGCGCGCCGGCCGGCGCGTTCACGCAGCTCAACCTCGCCTTTAACGCCAACCTGCCCGCCGCCGGCGATCAGCGGTGGCAGACGAGCAACGCGGGCGTCAACCTCACGGCGCTCTGTGGGACCGGGAACGTCTGCACGCTCGAACTCTACTTCCAGGCGACGAGCAACCAGGGGAATCCTGTCGACAACAACGGCGGGGCCAACTACGCCCGGCCCTTCGGCGTCACACCGTTCCTCGACCCCGTTCTCGACGGCGCGGGCTACCGACTGCTGAGTACCCCATCCTCGGGCACGACGGTCGGCGGCCTCGCGACGATCAACCTCATCCAGGGCGTCGCGGCCGGGACGACCGACACCCAGCAGCAGTATCCGACGGCGGCCCCGAACCTGTTCGTGCTCTACGATGGGACCGCCAACGGCTTCGGCGGCTACGTCCGCCCCGCGAACGTGGACGTGGCCGTCGTGCCCGGCCGGGGCTTCTTCTGGCAGTGGTACGACCTCGTGACGGCTCCGAGCGGTACGACGCAAGGAGGCGGGACGAGCTTCAGCCGCGAACTCAGCGGGTTCACGCTCCCGTCTTTCCAGAACTTCCCGAATGCGTCGTTCTCGCTCGGTGGATTTGCGGCCAATGGGGCCATCGGAGCCAGCGGGTTCCACATGGTTGGAAACCCGTTCGCGTACCCCCTCCTCGCCTCGGGCATCACGGCCGATCAGCCGCTCCAGACGACCGTCCAGGCCTGGCTCCCCTCGGGCACCGGCACGTCGGGCACGTACCAGCCCATCCTGTCCAGCCAGGCCCTGGCCCGCTGGCAGGGCGTGTTTGCCGAGATCTCGAGCGCCAGCGCGACCGCCCCGACGTTCTCGTTCAATGCCCTGTCGACGCGCGCGACCGTGCCGCAGGGTCCGTTTTACCGCGACGGCGCGACGCCGTACGTCCAGCTCGTCCTGTCGGGCGCGACGGCAGCCGGCGTCTCGGTGACCGACGAGGCGGCCTTCGTCCGCTTCCTCCCCGACGCCCTCGTCGGGTGGGACCCCAACGACGCCTCGAAGCTGCTCCCGCCCGGCGGCCCGTTCGCGCTCCTCGCGCCCGTCGGCGAGCGCGACGGCGCGCCGTACCGCCTCGCCGTCAACTCGCTGCCCGCCGACGGGCAGGCGCGGACCGTCGCCGTCGCCTTCCGCGCGACCGACGCGGGGAGCTATTCCGTCGCGTGGCCCGGAATCGACGGGCTGCCCGAGGGCTGGACCGCCACCCTCCGCGACCTCGTCGACGGCCCCGTCACCGACATGCGGACAGCGTCGAGCTACTCCTTCACCTCCGCCACGACCGACTGGGCCGAGCGCTTCGAACTCGTCCTGCGCCCCGGCGGCGTCGTCGCCGGTGAGGGCACCGCCGCGGCGGCGGGCCTCCGCATCCACGCGCCGCGCCCGAACCCGGCCCGCGGCACCGCCGAGGTGACCGTCGAGCTCGGCGAGGCGCAGCACGTCCGCGCCGCCCTCTACGACGCGCTCGGCCG
>JANPJI010000435.1:0-1682 GCA_031425425.1 Rubricoccaceae bacterium | reverse complement strand
CGCGAGGCGTTCCGCGTGGCGGTCGGCGCCCTCGGCGCGAGCGCGGACGAATCCCGGTGGCTCCCGGACTTCGTGACGACGCAGGCGCTCCAGCCCGTCCTCCGGGCCGGGTGGGCGCGAGAGGGCCGCTGCGCCGTGCAGGACGAGGCGGCGGCCCTCGTCGTCCGCGTACTGGACGCCGGCCCCGGTGAGCGCGTCCTCGACGGGGCAGCGGCCCCGGGCGGGAAAGCGGTCTATGCCGCCCTCCGTGGAGCGGCCGTCGTCGCGCTCGACCTGAGCCCGGCCAAGACGCGCCTCGTCGCCGACGCCGCCGCGGCGCAGGGCGCGACGGCTGTCGAGGCCGTCGCCGGGGACCTCCGCGAGTGGGCGGATCCGGCCGGCAGGACCTTCGACGCCGTCCTGCTCGACGCACCGTGCTCCGGCACGGGCGTCCTCGCCAAGCGCGCCGACCTGCGCTGGAAGCAGTCGGCCGAGCGGACGGACGAGCTGACTGCGCTCCAGGACGATCTGCTCGACGCCGCGGCCCGGCATGTCCGCCCCGGTGGGCGGCTCGTCTATGCGACGTGCTCGGTCGAGCGGGTCGAGAACGATGACCGCGTGGCGTCTTTCCTCGCCCGGAATGCAGGGTGGCATGTCGATCCGGTGGGCGGCCGCGTCCCCGCCGCGATGGCCGACGGCCCCGTTTACCGCGCCCTCCCGCACGTCAGCGGCACGGACGGCGCGTTCGCCGCCCGCCTCGTCCGCGACGCCTGACCCCATGCCAGACCCGGCCGACTTCGACGCCGCGCTCGACGGATACGCCGCCGCCCTGCGGTCCTCCCGCGACCGCATGCACGCCCTCGCAGACGGGCTCACGGACGACCAGTTCAACTGGAAGCCTGCGCCCGACGTGTGGTCGGTCGGCGAGTGCCTCGTCCACCTCAACGTGATCGCTGCAGCCTACGCGCCGTACTTCGACGAGGACCTCCGCGATGTGCCGCCCCGACCCGACCGACCGGCCCCGCTCCGGTACGGGATCCTCGGGGGCCTCTTCGTGCGCGTGATGCGGCCCGGGTCCCGCCCGATGAAAACGTTCCGGCCGATGAAGCCGCCTCCCGCGGGCGGCGCACGGTCGGCCTTCGACGCAGGCCGCGTGTTCGCCGATTTCGACCGACACACGGACGCTCTCCTCGCCAACGTCGAGCGGGCCCGCCGTGTCGACGCCGGTCGCGTGCGGGTCCGCGAGCCGTACTTCCCACTCGTCCGGCTCCCGCTCGTCGCGTTCCTCGACGGGCTCGGCCAGCACGCACTCCGGCACGCCGGGCAGGCCGAGCGGGTCGTGGCCCACCCCGCGTTCCCGAGGTAGAACGCAGGCCACGCCAGTTGGCCTTGCCCCAGGGCACGCAATTCCCGACCTTCGGTCACGTTCCGGCTTCCCCGCACCCGCTGATCCTGGCTACCTCTTCTCACTGCGCTCTCCTCCAGATGCCGCTGCGTCAACTCGCCAGGATCGTCCTCGCCGCCCTCGTCTCGACCACCGTCGGGGTCTCGGCCGGGGCACAGACGGAAGTCGTCAAGTACGGGGCCGACTTTCTCGCCGGTGGCGTCGGTGCCCGCGCCCTCGGCATGGGCGGTGCCTATGTCAGCCACGCCAACGACGTCACGGCCGGGTACTGGAACGTGGCCGGGCTGAACGCCCTGGC
>JANPJI010000434.1:0-5250 GCA_031425425.1 Rubricoccaceae bacterium | reverse complement strand
TACGCGTGGCTGGAGGGGCAGCCCTTCGTCCAGCCGGGCCGCATCGCGACCGGGGGCAACTCGTTCGGAGGGATCGTGACGCTCCTCGCCGCCGAGCGCGTCCCGTACTGCGCCGCCATCGACGGGGCCGGGGGCGCGGAGAGCTGGTCCCGCGCCCCGCAACTCCGCGACCGGATGGTGCGGGCCGTCCGCGCGTCCCGCGTCCCGGTGTTCTTCTTCCAGGCCGCCAACGACCACGACCTCGCGCCCACGCGCACGCTGTCCGCCGAGGCGCGCCGCGTTGGGAGGCCGTACGAGGCGCGGGTCTACCCGCCGTCCGGCACGTCCGCGGCCGAGGGGCACCGCTTCGCCTGGAGCGGAAGCGCCGTCTGGGCCCCCGATGTGTTCCGGTTTCTCCAGCGGCACTGCGGCTGACCGCGGACGTCCTCTCGCGTGCAGCGAGACGGCGGAGGGGAGTGACGAGCGGGTGTCAGCAGGGGAGGGGCACCTTCGCGCTTCCCTCCCCAGCCGCCTCAACCCCATGCAGATCAAGCTTGCCAGCGTGTTCGTGGACGACCAGGACCGCGCCCTCGCCTTCTACACCGACGTCCTCGGGTTCGCCAAGATGGCCGACGTCCCCGTGGGGACTACCGGTGGCTGACCGTCGTCGCGCCCGAGGGCCACGGCGACGTCGAACTCGTGCTGGAGCCGAACGACAACCCCGCGACGCAGGCGTTCCAGAAGGCCCTCGTCGAGCAGGGCATCCCGCTGACGGCGTTCCTCTCGACGGACATCCACGCCGAAGTCGAGCGGCTCAAAGGGCGCGGCGTCGTGTTCCGCTCCGGCCCGACGGACATGGGCATGGTCACGCTCGCCGTGTTCGAGGACACGTGCGGCAACCTCCTCCAACTCTACCAGCCCGGCGAGCGCCCCGACGGCGAGGCGTGACGGCGGCGGGCGGTCCGTCGCGATCTTTCCGCGTCCCGCTTGCCCACCGCCCCGTGACGATCCAGACCGACGACCTGACGGGTGCCGACGTCCGCGCCCTGCTCGCCGAGCACCTCGCCAACATGCACGCCGTCTCGCCGCGCGAGAGCGTCCACGCGCTCGACCTGAGCGGCCTGCAGCGGCCCGACGTCACGTTCTGGACCGTCCGCGACGGCGACGCGCTCCTCGGCTGCGGTGCCCTCCGCGAGCTGTCCCCGACGCACGGCGAGGTCAAGTCCATGCGGACGGCCGAGGCGCACCGGCAGCGCGGCGTCGGGCGCGCCGTGCTCCAGCACATCGTGGACGAGGCGCGGGCGCGGGGCTACGAGCGGCTG
Source organism: Rubricoccaceae bacterium (assembly GCA_031425425.1). GTDB lineage: Bacteria > Bacteroidota > Rhodothermia > Rhodothermales > Rubricoccaceae > DASVSE01. Next base: position 3,949 of record JANPJI010000434.1, on the reverse strand, counting down.
AGCCTGGAGACGGGCGCGATGCCGTTCTTCGAGCCCGCGCGGCGCCTCTACCTCGGATTCGGGTTCGAGCACTGCCCGCCCTTCGCCGACTACACGGACGACCCGAACAGCGTCTGCATGACGCGAGAGCTGGGAGCAGATCCCGGGTGACGCCGCGGGCCTCGCCTCCGTCGGGGCGTTCCGTCGGGCACTCTTCCGAGTTCCGGCGTCCCTGTGCCCGCGGTGGGAGGGACCGCGAACAAGGCGGTCAGTTTTCTCCTCACCCTGTCCCTCCGGTTCGAGTTCACCCGACCCACGGCATCGCGAGAAGGCTACGCAGGGGCCGGTCGCGTTCCCCGAACGGTTCGCGAGCGGGCGTCCGGTGGACCGGCCGGGTTTTTCGGGACGGGTGCGGTGAGCGCGCGCAGCGTACTCTGGTGCCGGAACCCGCTCCCGAGCGCGAGACCTCGCGTCCTGACCGCCCCCGAGGCCCTGCCATGCGTCCCCTCCAGCGCCGCGCCTTTCTGCTGACCGCCTTGGCTGCGACGCCGCTCGCGTCGTGCGCCTCGTCGTCCCGCGCACCTGTCGCAGCGCGCCGCCGGTCGGGCCTGGTCGTCCGCGCGGGGGAGGACCGGACAGGGCAGCCGCGGACCGTGTTCGGCGGGCTCCGCATCGACGCGAAGGTGACCCCAGCGGACACGGCGGGCGACCTGTACGTCATTCAGCACTCGGACTCCGAGAAGGGCGGCCCGCCGCGGCACGTCCACCACGCGCAGGACGAGTGGTTCTACGTGCTCGACGGCGCGTACCGCGTCGTCGTCGGCGAGGAGACGTTCGAGCTAGGTCCCGGCGACTCCGTACTGGCCCCTCGCGAGGTCCCGCACGTGTGGGCGCACGTCGGCGAGGGTGAGGGGCGGCTGATCCTCGCCTTCCAGCCAGCGGGCCAGATGGAGGCGTTCCTGGGCGACCTGGCCATGCTGGGCAGCGTGCCGCCGCCCGACGAGATGAGGCGCCTGTTTGCGTCTCACGGGATGACGATGCTCGGCCCCCCGCTGCTCACCGGCTAGGCCTCCCCTTCGAGGACGACCGCGCGCGCGCCGACGATGCGGTTGAGGCCCTTCATGAAGTCCGGCGTGAGGTCCACGACGGCCGTCCGCGCGTGGAGGCGGACGGGCCGGGGCAGCTCCCGGCTCGTCAGCTCGAAGTAGACCTTGCACGCGCCGCGGTGCGCCTCGCACAGCCCCGCGATCGCCTCGACGTCCGCCTCCTTGAGCAGGTCCGCGTCGAGGCGCAGCACGACGGCTTTGACGAGCGTCTCGCGGACGCGCCACATCGGGAGCACCTCGCGGCCGATGATCTTGAGGTCGCCGCGCGTCGTCTCGGCCTTGCCGCGCACGAGCAGCACGTCGTCAACGACGAGCAGGTGCCCGCAGCGTTCGAGCGACTGCGCGAAGAGGACCACCTCGGACGTGCCCGTCGTGTCTTCGAGCATCACGAACGCCATCGGCCGGCCGGACTTGCTCGTCCGCCGGACCACTTCGGTCACGATTCCGATGCCCGTCACGTCGGACTCGTGCATGACGCCGGCGCTGTTGCCGAACGAGACGGTCGCGAAGGCCTTCGTCTCGGCGGCGTAGTCGTCCAGCGGGTGGCCCGAGACGTAGAAGCCCATCAGGTCGCGCTCGTGGCGGAGCTGCTCGCCGCGGCCCCACACGTCCACGGTCGGGAGCGCGGGGGCGTAGGCGTGGGCGTCGGCCGCGGCTCCGCCGAAGAGGGACGACTGGCCCGCCGCGATGTCCGCCTGCTGCTTCTGCGCCCACCCCCACGCCGTCTCGACGGCCGCGGCCATCTGCGCGCGGTGCCCCTCGAAGGCGTCCAGCGCCCCGGCGCACGCGAGCGCCTCCAGCGTCTTCTTGCCCACAAGGCGCAGGTCCAGCGACTTGGTGAGCGCGTAGAGGTCGTCGAACGCCCCGCCGGCCGTCTGGCGGGCCACGACGACCGAGTCGATGGCCGCCTGCCCGACGCCCTTGATCGCCGCGAGCCCGAACCGGACGTGGCCGTGCTCGACCGTGAAGTGCGCCTGCGAGCGGTTCACGCACGGAGGGAGGATCTCGATGCCGGCCACGCGCGTCGCGTCGAGCGCGAGAGCCAGCTTGGACGAGTCCGCCATTTCCGTCGTGAGCACGGCTGCCATAAACTCGGCCGGGTAGTGCGCCTTCAAATAGGCCGTCTGGTAGGCAACGACGGAGTAGGCGGCCGAGTGCGAGTTGTGCGAGACGATCCCGTTGGCGATGAAGTTGAGCGGCCCGTCCGGGGCCATCTCGACATCGTACGTCTGCGCCTCGCCGCCGGGAACGATGGACACGACCGGGTCGCCGTTTTCGACGTGGTCGAGGCCGAGATGCCGTGAGACGACCGCCTCGAAATCCTCGGGCGTCACGACGACGTACGGGAGGTCGCCGTACTTGTCGGCGAAGTAGGCGTTGGTCCGGTCCATGCCGTCCATCTCCCAGTAGAGCCCGGCGAAGTAGAAGTCGCAGATGCGACCGTTGCCGAGCACCCGGTGCATATCGAAGGCGACCCCCTGCACGACAAGCCAAACGCACATCGCGCGCTCAGGTCGGCTCGCGCACCACATCCCGTTGGTGGCGATGGAGCACGTTCCGAATCCAGGCCCGGTGTTGTACGCCGCGCGAGTCGTAGCGATGGACCGCTCGATCTGTGCGCGATGCCACTCCGGGTCGTTGGCATGGAGCCACCGGACGCGCTCGTGCATCGCCGCGGTGCCGTTTCGCGTCAGGTCCGGGTGCTCGGCGTGCATCCGCAGCATGTGGGCCGCCTTGTCCTCCTCAGGCCGTGCGGCCAGGTAGGCCGCCACCCGCGCCGAGACGCGAGCGCGCTGTTCGGGGTCCCGGTTGAGGCGTGTCATGTTCGCGCGCCGTGCCTGCCGCTGCTCCTCCGTCACGCGGCGCGTCTCGGTGATGAGTTCAGTCCCGACCCGCATCTCGGAGACGCGCAGGTAGCCCTCGGTCGTCAGAAGCCGGTGTTCGGCCGTGACCTTGATCACGCGGCCGGAGGCCGTCGTGACCTTCAGAACCGATTTCTTGCCCGTTTTGACGATGCGGGTGACACGGTGGGGCCGGACCTCGCCGTCGGGCCACATGGCCATCAGTTCGGCCGGCTGGTCGCGGTAGGCGCGGGCAAGCGTCGTCCGGGAGCCGTCCGGTCGTGTGACCTTCGTCTGTGCATGGCAACACTTGTTAAATCCGTAACCTGCAAACTTCTCCATCATGTCAAATACTTCCGTCGCCTTCTTTTCGGTGACGCCTTTTTGCGAGGCCCCCTCGCAGAACGCCTCGCGCTCTTTGGCCATCTTGGCCTTGTCCTTCTTGCCCATTGCGCGCCGCAGCAGGTCGGCTCCGCCGAGCGTGTAGCCGCCCATGACCTGCGCCATCTGCATGACCTGCTCCTGGTAGACCGGGATGCCGTAGGTCGGTGCGAGGATGCCTTCGAGCATCGGGTGCGGGTGCTCGACAGTCTCCTTGCCGTGCTTGCGGTCGATGTAGCTCGGGATGAGGTCCATCGGGCCAGGCCGGTAGAGGGCGTTCATCGCGATGAGGTCGTCGAGCGACGTCGGCTTGAGCTTGCGCATCCACTCGCGCATGCCCGACGACTCGAACTGGAAGATCGAGACCGTGTCGCCGCGCTGGAAGAGCTCGAACGTCTTGGGGCAGTCCAGCGGGATCGCGTCGAGGTCGATCTCGACGCCGTGCTGCTCGCGGATGAGCGCGAGGGCGTCGTCGAGGATCGTGAGCGTCTTGAGGCCCAGGAAGTCCATCTTGAGCAGGCCGAAGTCCTCGATCCAGCGGCCGTCGTACTGCGTCATGAGCGTGTCGCCGGCCCCGCCCTTGCCCTTCTGGATCGAGACCGGGACGTACTGGCTCACGTCGCCGGGGGCGATGATGACGCC
>JANPJI010000433.1:0-2267 GCA_031425425.1 Rubricoccaceae bacterium | reverse complement strand
GAGTTCTGGAGCGCCGCCCCGGCCGGAGCACCCTGACGGCACAGCGCCTCGCCCCGCCGCGACGCTCGGCCGACGGACGCCGGGGCGAGCGCGGCGCGGAGGCCTCTCACGCGGCGGGCGGCGGCGGACTGCCGAGCGGGGCCGTGACCGAGGCGCCACGACCGGCCTGGGCGGCGCTTCCAGAACTACTACTTCAGCGGCCCGGGGGGCGCCTAACGGGACGGAGCGAGCAGAATACGAGCCCGGCGCACGATTTCAGACCGCCGCCTACCCCCTTTTTCTTTCTGGGCTCGCGATCTGACGGTTACACCCGCAACCGAGCCGGGTCTACTCCGGCACACCCGCCCGCCCGCCGTGTCCGCCCTCCTCGACGCCGTTCGCGCCACCACGCGTGTCCGCCACCTCTCCTACCGGACCGAGCAGACGTACCTCGGCTGGGTCACGCGCTACGTCCGCTTCTCGGCCCGCCGCGCCGGCGCCTTCGTCCACCCCCGCGACCTCGCCGAGCCCGACGTCGAAGCGTTTCTCAACCACCTCGCCACCGACCGCGATGTCGCCGCCTCCACCCAGACGCAGGCGCTCTCGGCGCTGCTGTTCCTCTACGACGCCGTCCTCGATCAGCCGCTCGACGTGATGAGTGGCCTGACGCGCGTCCGGAAGCCGGCCCGGATTCCCAGCGTCCTGTCGCGGCCCGAGGTCGCCCTCGTCCTCGGCCACCTCCGCGGCCCGAGCGCCGTCATCGCGCGGCTGCTGTACGGGTCCGGGCTTCGCCTCGCCGAGGCGCTCGCGCTCCGGCTGAAAGACCTCGACTTCGACCGCGGCCAGATCACGGTCCGGTCGGGCAAGGGCGACCGCGACCGCGTGACGGTCCTCCCGCTCGCGCTCGCCGAGGCGCTCCGGGCGCAGGCCGTCCGCGTCCGAGCGCTCCATGCGGCCGACCTCGCGGCCGGCTTCGGCGAGGCACCCCTCCCCCACGCGTACGCGGTCAAGAATCCCGAGGCCGGCCGGGCACCCGGCTGGCAGTTCCTCTTTCCCGCGACACGGATCTCCGCCTGCCCGCGGACCGGCCGTCTTCTGCGCCATCACGTCCACCCGTCCGCCGTGCAGAAGGTGGTCCGGGCGGCGGTGGCGCGCGCAGGCATCGAGCGGCGCGCGTCGTGCCACACGTTCCGCCACTCGTTCGCGACGCACCTGCTCGAATCCGGGACGGATGTGCGGACGGTGCAGGAGTTGCTCGGCCACGCCCGGCTCTCCACGACGCAGGTGTACCTCCACGTCGCGCGGCTGAACGGGTTTGCCGTCCCGAGCCCGCTCGACCGTCTCGCCGTGTGACGCCGTCCGCGCTACCGCCGGATGCGCTGCGAGAAGTCGGGGGCGTGCGCCGCCGCCGCCGCGCGCTCGTTGATCCGGAACGCCGCCCGGGCACTGTCCAGCGGGAGGTCCGTATCGAGGAGGCCCTCGTCGTAGGCGAGCTCGTCCGAGTAGCCCGGAAAGAGGACCGGCAGGCCGTACGCGATCGGCGTCTCCCGGACCGCGTTGATGGCGTCCAGGAGGTTCGTCGTGCAGTTGTTGGTGAGCGTGTTGTAGAACTCGGGCCGGCGCTCCAGCGCCTCCGCCCGGCGGAGGAGCGCCACGAAGAGGGTGCGCGCCTGGTCCGGCGTCGCGCGGCCGGGGTAGAGGTACACCGGGTCCGCCCACGTCACCGCCCGGAGCCCGATCAGGTCCCGCTCGCTCCCCACCACCACCATCAGCTCGTACTGCCGGAGCACGCCGCGCACCGTCGAGAACGCCTCGCCGGCCTCGCGCCGGGCCTCGACGGACACGCTGACGAACTCGCCATCCGCGAACTCGAACGAGAAGAAGCTGTGGGCCGGCCCGCGCCAGTCCGGGTTGAATGGCGAGAGCACGTACCACACCCGTCGGACCGCCCGGAGGTCGTACACACGGCTGCCGTACCGGCGGATGGCGGTCGTGTCGGACGTGTGCGTGAAGTCGCGGAGGCGGTCCACGCGGGCCGTGTCGCCCCGGATCGTGACGTGAGGCAGCACGGTCTGCTCAGGAGCCCACATCCGGGCGTGCGACGGACGGAGCGAGAGCTGCCACGCCCCGACGCCGAGCCCGGCGGCGAGGAGCGCGACGGCGACGGCCCGGCGAGGGCGCACGGTCATGGGTGAGAGGAGAAGTTGCCAGAACCTACGAGCCGCCGGCAGAGGCGGGCGGCGCAGGCGATTCGGCTCCCTCAAACCTGGCGTCGTATGACGCATCGT
>JANPJI010000432.1:0-4833 GCA_031425425.1 Rubricoccaceae bacterium | reverse complement strand
GAGTCGTTCGACCAGCTCGTGCGCGAGTTCCGCGCCTGGGCCGCCCAGCGCGGCCTCCTCCCGGCCGAGGCGTGAGCGCTCCTCTATTTCGAGAGCAAGACGCTGTCGTTCTCGCCCATCGGCACTCGTCCGCGCACCGCGCTGAGATCGAGCGGAGCGACGTGTGCGGGTGCTTTTACTGCCAGGAGACGTTCGCTCCGCAGGAGATTGACCATTGGATTTCCGAGGGTGAGCGAGGGGAGACGGCACTGTGCCCGAGGTGCGGAATCGACTCTGTCATCGGGTCCGCATCCGGGTATCCTGTCACCTCGCCCTTCCTCTCGCAGATGCACGCGTGCTGGTTCTGAACGGACCGTCAGTCCTGCTTCGTGAGGAGCTTGAGTGCGGCAGACCAGCCCTGCCACCCTCCGCACGGGTGAGTCGAGGCGGACTTACGCCCGCACCCGCGCCTCGGCGACGCGCATCGCGAGCGCTGTCGGCGCGAACCCGGCGGCCGCTGCCTGCACGCGGTTGAGCAGACCAGGCACGACGCGGCGGCGGTTGCGCGCAAGGCCGTCGAGCCCTGCTCGGGCGACGACCTCGGCGGAGAGGTGGCCCGCGAAGAAGCCGGCGTCCATCCCCGCCCGCGCGCCGAAGCCCGTCGCGACGGGGCCGGGGCACAGGCACGTCACGTGGACGCCCGTGCCGCGCGCCTCGGCGTGGAGCGCATCCGTGAGCGAGAGCACGTACGCTTTCGTCGCGGCGTAGACGGCGAACCTCGGAGCGGGGGTGAACGCGGCGATGCTCGCCACCGTCAACACGCCCCCGCGGCGGCGTTCGGTCATGGCCGGCAGCAGGAGCCGCGTGAGGTCCGTGAGGGCGAGCACGTTCAGCGTCACCATGCCGCTCACCGCCGCAGGCGAGGCCTCGGCGAACGGCCCGACGACCCCGAAGCCGGCGTTGGCGACGAGCACGTCTACGGGCTCGCCAAGGCGCGCGACGAGGTCGGCCGCGGCCTCTGGCACTTCGAGGTCGGCGATGAGCGTCCGCGCCTCGCCCCCGGCGGCGTGGATCTCCGCGGCAACCGCCGCGAGTGCCGTCTCGGTCCGGGCGACGAGCAGGACGCGCGCCCCGGCGGCCCCGAGCTGCCGGCCCATCGCGGCCCCGATCCCGCCCGAGGCACCGGTAACGAGGGCCGTCCGGCCCCGGACGAAGGTGTCGAGAGTCACCGGTTGCGCGTAGGTGGGCGTGCGCTATTCTACGCTGTGCTCCGACCGCCCCGCCCCGCTGTGACCCACCGCGACCTGCTCGACCAGGCCACGTCTCGTCTCGCGGCGGCAGGCATCGAGAGCCCGCGGCGCGCGGCCGAGTGGATGCTCGAAGAGACCACCGGGGCCGACCGCGCCGCGCTCGTCGCGCGCCCCGACGCACCCGTGGATCCCGCCGCAGAGGCGCTCTTCGGGCGGATGGTCGAGCGGCGCCTCGCGCGCGAGCCCGTCCAGTACGTCCTCGGCCACGCGGACTTCTACGGGCTCCGCCTGACGGTCACGCCCAGCGTGCTCATCCCGCGGCCCGAGACCGAGGAGGTCGTCGAAGCGGCGCTCGCGCGCCTCCGCGGCCACGAGCGCCCGTGGGTGCTGGACGTCGGGACGGGCAGCGGGGCCATCGCCCTCGCCGTGAAGGCCGAGCGGCCCGACGCCGAGGTCTTCGCCGTCGACGTGTCGGCCGGGGCGCTCGCTGTCGCGAGCGGCAACGCCGCCCACCTCGGCCTCGCCGTGACGTTCGTCCGCGCCGACGCCCTCCGCCCGCAGTTCACCGCCGACGTCCCGCCGACGTTCGACCTGCTGATCTCGAACCCGCCCTACGTGCCGGCCTCCGAGCGAGCGGGCCTGGACCCGGAGGTCCGCGACCACGAGCCCGCCCTCGCCCTGTTCGTCGACGATGCGGACCCGCTCCGGTTCTACCGCGCGCTCGCGGGTCACGCCGAGGTTCTGCTGCGACCCGGCGGCTGGCTCGTCGCCGAGACGCACGCGGACCACGGCCCGGCCGTCCGCGACCTCTTCGCCGAGGCGGGCCTCGCGGACGCCGAGATCCTGCCGGACCTCGCGCGCCGCGACCGGATCGCCCTTGCGCGCAAGCGCTGAGCCCGCCCGCGATGACCCTCGGCCTCTTCGGCGGCTCCTTCAACCCGCCCCACGTGGCGCACCTCGCCGTGGCCGAGGCGTGCGCCGAGGCGGCCGGGCTCGACGCCGTGCTGTGGACGCCCGCGCCCGCGCCGCCGCACAAACCGGCCGGCGCGCTCTCTGCGCCGAAGCACCGCCTCGCCCTCGTGCGCCTCGCCACGGCTGGCAACCCACGGTTCGAGGTGTCCGACGTCGAGTTCCAGCGCCCCGGCCCCCACTACACCGTGGACACGATCCGCGCCCTCCGCGCCGAGCGACCCGGCACGGACATCGTGCTCCTCGTCGGCGGCGACAGCCTCGCGTCGTTCGCGGCGTGGCGCGAGCCCGAGGCGATCCTGGAAATGGCGCGGCTCGTCGCCTACCGCCGCCCCGGCGCGGACCTTGCGGGCGTCCCGGCGCACGTTCTCGCCCGAACGACGCTCGTCGACGGGCCGGGGCTGGACCTCTCCGGGACCGAACTCCGTGCGCGCCTCGCGGCGGGCCTGAGCGTTCGCTACCTCGTCCCGGACTCGGTGCTCGACTACGCCAAGGCGCACGGGCTGTACGGCCCCCCGTAACGGCGCGATGCGGCGCGGGCGATCACGCGGCGGGGCGAACACGCGGCGGGGCGAACACGCGGCGGGCGCGGTGCCGCGGCGAGGGCAGAGCAAGCTCTGCCCCTGCGGGTGCCCGTCCCGTACGTCTGCGACTTGCCTCTGGCCGCAGGCGATCTTCCCCGCTTCCCGCTTCCCGCTTCCCGCTTCCCGATGTCTCCCCGCGAGAAAGCCGCCGGACTGCTCGTCGTCCGCCTCGGCAACAACCTGCCCCCGGCGCGCTCGGCCGACGCCGACGCCGAGGCGGTCGCGCGGCTGCTGGACCGGCACCCGGTCGGTGGGCTGATCCTGTTCAACGGCCGCTGGCCGGCGACGAGAGAGACGCTCCTGGACCTGCAGACGCGCAGCGACGCCGGCCTCCTCGTCACGACCGACATGGAGCGCGGCTTCGGGCAGCAGGCCGTCGGCGCGACCGTGTACCCGCACGCCGGGGCGTTCGCCCGCCTGCCCGACCCCGACGCCGAGGATGCCGTGCGCCTCTACGCCGAGCAGAGCAGCCGCGAGGCGCTCGCCGCGGGCGTCCACGTGACCTACTCGCCGGTCGCGGACGTGGACCGCAACCCGCTCAACCCGATCATCGGCGCGCGGGCCTACGGGTCGGACCCCGAGCGAGCCGCGCGCCTCGTGACGGCGTTCGTCGAGGGGGTTCACGCCGCGGGCCAGATCGCGACGGCGAAGCACTTCCCCGGCCACGGCGGCACCGACGAAGACTCGCACGCGACCACACCCGCCGTCACGGACTCGCGGGACGTACTCGACGCGACCGACCTCGTCCCCTTCCGCGCGGCCATCGCAGCCGGCGTCGATGCGGTGATGACGGCCCACGTCTCGGTCCCGGCCCTGGACCCGTCCGGCCAGATCGCCACCCGCTCCGCCCCGATCCTCCGTGCCCTCCTCCGCGACGAACTCGGCTTCGACGGCGTCGTGGTGACGGACAGCCTTCAGATGGCCGGCGCGAAAGAGGCGGGCCGAACCGAGGGCGACCTTGCCGCCGAACTCCTCGTCGCCGGCGTGGATCTGTTCGTGGACGCCGTCGACCCCGAGGCGCTCATCGAGGGCGTCGGCCGGGCTGTCGAGGACGGGCGGCTGGACGAGGCGCTTCTCGACGCAGCCCTCACGCGCGTGCAGCGCCTCCGCGCCCGGCTCACGTCGCGGTTCGGACCGGGACTCTTCCGCGACCCCGGACTCGCCTACGCGCCCGGTATCGTCGGCGACGCAGCGCACCTCGCCCTCGCCGAGCGCGTCGCCGGGGGGGCGGTCACGCTCGCGCGCGGTCCACTCCCTGCCGATCTGGGAGACGGCGCGGGCGTCCTGTTCGTCGCCTTCCGCCGGCCTCCACTTCCGATTGAGCCACCGGTCATGGCGCTCGAAGCAGCAGTCGCGCAGCGGTTTCCAGCCGCCACCTACTGCGAGTTGATGCCGGCACCCCACAGCTCCGACACCGACGTCGAGCGGGTCCGGGCACTCGCACTGGGAGCGCGCCGCGTCGTCCTCGCCCCGATCATCCGTCCCTCGGCGTGGCACGCGTTCGGCCTCGCCCCCCGCGAGAAGGCCCTCGCGGACGACATCGCCGCGCTCGTCCCGACGACGCTGCTGCTCCTCGGCGACCTCCGCGGCCTCGTGGGCTTCGCACACGCCGACTCCGCCCTCGTCGCCCATTCCGACGTGCCCGCGTCGCAGCGGGCGCTCGTCGCCCGCCTCGCCGCCGCCTGACGCCATGCCCCGCCCTACACTCGACCCGACCGAGGCGCGCGTCGCCGGCGCGCTCGCCGAGAAAGCCCTCGCGACGCCGGACCAGTACCCGCTGACGCTCCAGTCGCTCGTCGCGGCGTGCAACCAGAAGACGGCTCGCGAGCCCGTCACGGACCTCACGCCGCGCGCGGTGACGGACGCGCTCGACCGCCACGGCCGCCGCGGCCACGCCGGGACGACCGCCCGGGCCGGCCACCCCCCGGCCAAGTTCCGCCACCTGCTCGACCGCGCGCTCGACCTGTCGCAGCGCGAACTCGCCGTGCTGACGGTCCTTCTGCTGCGCGGCCCTCAGACCCCCGGCGAGATCCGGACCCGCACCGCGCGCC
>JANPJI010000431.1:0-6162 GCA_031425425.1 Rubricoccaceae bacterium | reverse complement strand
TCTACGGCGACGCGGCGGACAAGGCGGCGCGCTTCGTGATGCAGTGCAACCAGAAGCGCATCCCGCTCCTGTTCCTGCAGGACGTGACGGGCTTCATGGTCGGCACCCGCGCCGAGCAGAGTGGCATCATCAAGGATGGGGCGAAGCTCGTCCAGGCCGTCGCCAACTCGGTCGTGCCCAAGTTCACCGTCGTCGTAGGCAACTCGTATGGCGCGGGCAACTACGCCCTTTGCGGGCGGGCGTACGACCCGCGCCTGTTCCTCGCCTGGCCGACGGCCCAGATCGCCGTCATGGGCGGCCAGCAGGCAGCCAAAACGCTCCTCTCGATCGAGGAGCGGACGCTCACGAACCGCGGCCAGGTGCTCTCCGAGGCGGACCGCGCCGCGCGCCTCGCCGAGATCGAGGCGCGCTACGCCGCCCAGACGACGCCCGTCTACGCCGCCTCGCGCCTCTGGGTGGACGCCCTCATCCGGCCCGACGAGACGCGGGCCTGGGTCGCCCTCGGCATCGAGATGGCGGACCACAACCCGGACATCGAGCCGTTCCGCATGGGCGTGATGCAGACGTGAGGAAGGGGAACGGGGGGCTGTAAACGGCCACCGGGGAAATGCAGGCTCGGAGATCGCATTTCCCCGGTGGCCGATGCCCGTTTCCCGTTGCCCCGTCAGCCCAGCCAGTAGGTCAGCTTGAGCAGGAAGACGTTCTCGAGCGGGTCCGTGGCGAGGCGGCCGAGGTTGCGGCCGAGGCGGAACGCGCCGTCGGGCTCGAAGCCGGACCGCTGCTGCTGCCATACGAAGAAAAGCGTCGAGCCGGGGCGGTACTCCCACCGGAGCACGGCGTTGCCCTGGAGCGCGCGGACCGTGAAGTCCGGCTGGACCGTGTACGCCTCGCCACCGTCGCCGGGCACGATCCGGACCGCGCCGTCGTCGAGGCGCGTGACCGTCCCGCCGGCCTCCTCGATGGTCGGGAAGAGGAGCTGGCCGGGGGCCGTCGGCTCCTTGAACGCGGTGTAGCGGCCCCGCGAGACGAACGGGCGGGCGAAGAGTTGGAGCGAGAGCGTCGGCGTGAACGTCCAGTCGACGCGGGCGGTCATCGAGAACTCGGTCTGGTCGGCCTCGGCGAAGACAGACCGCCGGCCGAAGGTGCCCGTCGCGGCCGGGTCCGCGAAGGCGGTCACGAACTGGCGCACGATGCTCGAGGCCCCGATGCCGGGGTAGAGGCCGACCTCGACGTTGGCGGCGGGCCGGATCGTCGCGCCGATCTCGGTGTTGCCGTAGCGGGTGCCGATCTCGTTGCCGCCGCCGCCGATGTAGCCGAAGAGGGACACCGGCCTGCGGTCGTCCGTGCTCATGTTCAGGTTGAGGTCCACCCCCGCCGGGTCGAGCGCGGCGACGCCGCCGCGCGTGAGGCGGTCGTCGACCGTCCGGAAGCCGATGTTGCCGTTGGCGTAGGCGCGCCAGAAGTTGGAGAAGCCGACCCCGCCCTCGGTGCCGACGAAGGCCGACGTCAGGTCGCCGTCGAAGTTGCCCCCGGCGAGGGCGTACGTGTTGAGGTTCCACGAGCGGTACCAGCCGCGGGGCGTGTTCTGGTTGTACGTCACGATGCCGTTGACGTAGCCGTAGTCCGCGCGTGACTGGAAGCCGAGGCTGTTCGAGTCGAAGCCGGGGCTCGTGAAGGCGGCCGAGGCCGAGCCGGCCCAGTGCGTTCCGCCGGCCTTGGTGACCGCAAACTCCCCGGTGAGCCCGGCGAGCGCCGTCCGGGTCGTGTCCACGCCGAGGTGGCCCGCGTCGGGGCGCTGGTAGAGGCGCGGGAACGCCCGCTGGAGGCCCACGATGGCGTCGGTGGACCCGGTGACGAGGCTCCCGGCGAGGACGCCCGAGGCGATCCACTGTCCCGGCAGCCGGTGCTCGACGTCGACTTCGAGGACGGACGCCTGGCCGGGCATCAGGGAGGGGAAGGCCGGGTCCGAGAGGTCGCGGACGACGAGCGTCCCGGCTGCGCCGAGAAGCGTCCGGCCGAGCGTCGCCCGGGCGCGGACGACCGAGTAGGACGAGAGCGGCTCGACGAGCCCGCGGCCGTCGGTGACGGGGTTGCCGGTGCCGTCGAAGGCCGAATAGCGGCCGTACTCGGGGGCGGTCACCGCCGAAAGGATGCCGAGCGATACGCGCCCGACGCGCCCCGAGACCTTCGCCGCACCAAGGATGGTCGTCTGCTGCGGCGCGTCCGTGTAGACGACGCCCTGCTCGCCGGCCCCGTCGGTGACCTCGCCAGGGACGAAGCCCTGGCGCTGCGGACTGCGCCCGATGCGGCGCGTGTAGAGCAGCTGCGGGCGGTTGTTGTTGAAGAACGACCGCGTGCGGCCGAACGAGAAGATGTCCGCGCCCTCGACGAAGAACGGCCGGCGCTCCTGGAGGAAGAGCTCGAAGCCGCCGAGGTTGACCTGCGCGGGGTCCGCCTCGACCTGCCCGAAGTCCGGGTTGACGGTGGCCGTGAGCGTGAGGTTGGACGAGAGGCCGTACTTGAGGTCGAGCCCGACGCGCGGCGCGGCGTCGGTCGAGGCGTAGTACGGGTCAGCGGGGCCGTTCTCGGCGCGGGTGTCGGGAGCGCGGACGACCTGGCCGGCGACGTACGGGACGACCTCGAGGCGCCGCGGCGCGCCGAGTCCGCTCAGGCCGCCGAGGGAGCCGAACCGGCTCACGAAGCCGTCGACGGTGGGCAGGATCGGTGCCCAGAAGACCTCCTCGCCGGTCCGCTGGATCTCGCGCCCGAACTGCACGCCCCACGTCTGCTCGCCGGCGGCGGGACTGTAGCGGAGCTGCGAGAGCGGGATGCGGAACTCGGCCGTCCACCCGGCCGAGTCGCGGCTCACGGCGACGTCCCACACGGCGTCCCACGAGTCGTCGCCGTTGGTGTCGTCGTACTGGAGCTGGTCGATCTTGACGCCGGCGGGGTTGACGCCGAACAGGAAGGCGGTCCGGCGGTCGTGGTACGAGTCGAAGCCGACGAACGCCTGATCGGTTGAGAGGTCGGCGTCGCGGCGGCCGAGCGGCGCGGCGATGGCCCTGGTGTCGGTGTCGTGCATCCGCATGCCGACGTAGACAGCCGTGCCGTCGTAGAGCACGCGCGCCTCGGTGCCCTGGCTCGCCGCGGCCCCCGGCGTCGGTTCGAGCTGGACGAACCCGGCCGCGGCAGGCGCAGCCACCCACGCGGCCTCGTCTAGGTGCCCGTCGAGCGAGACGGCCCCGGCGTCGACGGCGACGGCCGTGAGGCTCGGGGTGCCGGACGGAGCCTGAGCGCTGGCGGCGGCGGTGAGGAGAAGGGCGGCGGCGGCGGCGCGAACGTGCATCGGGAGTGGAGGGGAGGGTGTCTTGCGGACGGGGGACACCGCCGATGAGTTACAGGAGGCGAGAAAGGAGAACGGGCCGCGGCCCGTTCATGCATCGTGTCGGCACGGACGCGGCTCTCGCCGGAGTGCAGCCGCGGGCCGGAGGCGGCGCTCAGCCGCCCGACCTGCGGGTCGCGTTACAGCGAGGGGCCTCGTGCGCCCCGGCCCCCGCGGCGGTCGCGCTCGAACGCCGTCTCGGCCTCGGTCAGGCGGCGCTCGATGGCGGCGGTCGCCGAGGCGAGGTCCAGCACGGCGTCGGCGTGGAGCGCGGCGCGGTCGTCAGGGGTGAGGCCCGGAACCGTCGCCAGCGCCTCGTTGACGCTCTGGTGCGAGACCGTCTCGGGGTCGAGGTCGTGGAGCGCCGCAACCATGGCACGGAGCTGAATCACCTGCCGCGTGATCTGGTCTGGGTCGACGGCCTTGAAGGCGAGTGGGACATAGAGCGGCGACGCGTCGGCGCGCGCTGCAGAGAGCCGGGGCGACGTGGCGGCCGGCTCGGCGGGGGAGGGGGCTTCGGCGAGGTGGGCCGAAGCCGCCAGGCCCGAAACCGCCGAGGGGGCGGCCAGGCGCGCACTGGGGGCGGACTCCGGCGCGTGCGCCGGGGCCGGCGCGGCCACGGTTGCGGCGGGCACCGGCACGGCTGGGAGTGGCCGCTCGGCGGCTGGCGCGCGTTCGGGCGCGCTCACCAGCTGCGGTGCGGCCGCACGTGGGACCGGCTCGATCGCTGCGACGGCGACGGCGACGCACGCCGCGACGACGGCCGCTGCGGCCGTACCGCCGGCCGTCGTCCGGGCGCGCCCGTGGCGGTGCGCCAGGATGGAGACGATGCGCAATTCGAGGGCCGGCCGCTGTGCCATCGGCGTCACGGCGGCGAGCGCGAGGGCTGGGCGCCCGAGCCGGCGGGCGAGAGCGAGCAGGTGCCCGGCGTAGTCGGCGGGGTCGGCCCCGGCCTCAAGTGCCGCGTCGTCGCAGGCCAGCTCGCGCTCGGCGAGCGAGCGCCGGTAGGCCGCCCACGCGAGCGGGTTGAACCAGTGGACCGCCACGGCCGCCTGCGCGACGATCTGTGTCCATGTGTCGCCGCGCTTGAGGTGGGCCATCTCGTGCAGGAGCACGGCGCGCCGCCGGTTGTCGTCCCACGCGGCGGTCGAGGCGGGGAGGAGCACGGCGCGCCGTTCCGGGCGGATGCCCCACGCGGCGGGCACGTCGAGGCGTGCCGAGCGGAGAAGGCGGACGGGCCGGCGCAGCCCGACCGCGGCGCGGGCGTGGCGCTCGGCCTGCCGCCAGCGGGCACTCCGGACCGGAGTGGCGGCGCGGATGAGGCGCCGCGCGGCCGCGTGCGCCGCGACCCAGCGGAGCCCGACGAGGGCGGCTCCGAGGACCCACACGGCCCCGAGCCACGGCCACGCGCCGGCCGGCAGCAACGCCGGTGCCGCCGCCGATGCCGCCGCGGGAAGAACCGGCACGCGCCACGTCGGGCCGACGGCTGCCAGCACGGGCAGCAGCACGAGCACGGCGAACGCCGCCGTCCATGCCGCGTGGCGCCACGCGGCCGGCGCGCGCCCGAGCCCGCGTACGGCGAGGGCCGCAGCGAGGAGGACGACCGTCCCTTTGAGGGCGAGCGCCAGCGGCGTCATCGGGCTGTGGCGTCTGTCCGCGCGCGCTCGATGAGAGCCGCGAGACGGTCGAGGTCGGCGTCCGAGAGCGCGTCGGCGCGGTCGTCCAGGAGCGCGGCGACGGCGCGCGCCGGGGCGTCGTCGAAGAACGTCGCGATGAGGTGGCGGAGCGCGGACCGCGCCGCCGCCTCGCGGGGGACGGCGGCACCGTAGACGTACCGCGGGCCATCGACAGAGTGGACCGCGTGGCCCTTGTCCTCGAGGATCCGGAGGTGGGTCCGGACGGCCGAGTAGCTCGGCGGGTCCGGGAGGGCCGCCTGGACGTCGGCGACGGTCGCGGTGCCGAGGCGGTGGAGGACGTCGAGGACCTGCCGCTCGCGGCGGCTGAGGGGGGAGACCATGCGGACCGAGAGTGCTAAAAAGTTGGCACAGTCTAGGGATCTGAACGCCCGTTGTCAACCCCTCCGGGCTTGCCCGGCACCGACAGCGGCGGTGTGCCCGTGGCGACGTAGATTTGCCCGCACCCCCCACCGCACGCGACGCGCGGCGGCGGCCCCGTTCCGGCTCCGTTCTGCTCCTCCGCCATGGCACTCCCCCCCCAGACGTCCGCCTTCCGGCTCCTCATCGTCGCTGCGGCCCTGCTCGGCGCGCTCGTCGTGACCCACCTCGGGTTGCAGGCCCGGGCGGACTTCGCCAACGGCTGCTCGGGCCTTGCCGCCGCCCCGGTCACCTACGACCCGTCGGCCCCGGCCGAGACGACGGGCTGTGCCGCGGTGACGCAGAGCGCGTACGCGACGACGTTCGGGGTCTCGCAGATTATGTGGGGCTTCGTCTTCTACGGGCTCCTCGTCGCCCTCCGCCTCGGGTACGCAGCGACGTCGGACGACCGGCTGCGGCTGGCCGCGTTCGCTGTGAACGCCGTCGGGCTGCTGTTTGCTGCGTACCTGATCTACGTGATGGCCTTCCGGCTCGGGGCCTTCTGCGCGCTCTGCCTCACCTCCCACGCCCTCACCCTGACCCTCTTCGTGCTCCACTTCCTGGAAAACCGCCGGCTCCGCTCGGCCTCCGCCGTCCCCTCGAAGCCGCGCCCGGAGGACCGCCGCGGTCTCGCCGCCCTGCGTCCGTACGCCCCCCTGCTCGGCCTGTTCGCCGTCCTCGTCGGGG
>JANPJI010000430.1:0-1656 GCA_031425425.1 Rubricoccaceae bacterium | reverse complement strand
CCGCTTTACCTACCCGCCGCTGACGGCCGCGCAGGTCGTCAGCCCGACGTTCCTGGCGCTCGCCGCGCTCAGCGTCGTCGCGCTCGGCGCGCTCGTCGTGCTGGACACGCGCCTCGCCGGGGCGGCGTGGTACCGGCGCGTTGAGGCGTGGCTGGAGAGCTACCGGGACCGGAGCGGGCTCGTGCTCCGCATCGGGGCCGGGGCCGTGATGCTCCTCAACTGGCAGGCCGACGTGCTGCTCGCGCCCGAGTTGCCCGCCGGCGCGGCGTGGGTCGGCTGGGCGCAGTTCGCCGTGGCCCTGCTGCTGCTGTTCCGGCAGACCGTCCCGCTCGCCGGAGCCGGGCTCCTCGCGCTCTACGGGCTGGCCGCGGCGCGCCACGGCGCGTTCCACCTGCTGGACTACGCAACCATCGCCGGCTTCGGCGTGGCGTTCCTCGTGTCCGCGGCGCGGAGCGAGCGCGTGCGCGGGCTGGCGCTGCCGGCGCTCTTCGCGACGGTCGGGTTCTCGCTGTGCTGGGTGGCCCTCGAGAAGCTCGTCTACCCGCAGTGGGGGCTGTACGTGATCGAGCAGAACCCGGCCCTCGCGCTGGGCTTCCCGGTCGCGTTCTTTCTCGTCGCGGCGGCCTTCGTGGAGCTGGCCCTCGGCTACCTGTTGCTGATCGGGCTGCTGGGGCGGCCGCTCGCGCTCGTCATCACGCTCGTCTTCTTCACGACGACGCTGCTCTTCGGCAAGCCCGAGGTGATCGGGCACACGATGATCCACGCGGCCCTCGTCGTATTTCTCATCGAGGGAACGGGCGGCGTGTACACGCCCCCGGTCCGCTTCCACCGGACGACCCCGCTGCGGGTCGCCTTTGCCGGGGTCAACTTCGCTGTGCTGCTGGCCGTCCTGCTTGTGCCGTACGCGTGGGGCGCGAGCCGCGTCTACGTGCGCGCCGCGGCGGCGCGTCCGGCGGCTGCGCAGGCGGCCGAGGCACCGCACGTCCACGCGCCTGGCGAGACGCACGAGTAGCGCCGGCTACTCGACCAGGTCCGCCCGGCGGACGACGTAGCTCCGGTAGGCCGTCCCGTCGTGGACGAGCACGCGCGCGCGGTCGCCGGCGGCGTCGAGCGCGCGGACGCCCGCCTCGGCGAGGCGGTACGTGGCCGACGTGCGCACGACCGCGCCCTCGGCCGTCTGCTCCGGATCCGTTGCGGGCGACGCCTCGAACGTGCCTGCCGGCGTCTCGACGCGGAGGGCGTGCGTGCGGCTCATCGGGACGGCCGCGGCCGACCGGAACGCGACCGTGACGACGGCACCGCCGCCTGGCTCGCGAATCACCGACACATCGGCGGTGTCTGCCACGGCAGATGCCGCGGTCGTGCTCGCAGGCGTCGCAGCCGGCGTCACGGGATCGGTCGCGATGCAGGCACCGAGGGCGGAGAGGGCGAGCAGGGCAAGCGAGCGCATCGGCGGGATGGAAGGCGGGACGGCCACAACGCACGAGGGCTCGGAGCGGTGCCCCGAGCCCTCGTCCTCCGTCCGTCTGAGCGCGTCAGCGGACGACCGTCACCTTGTGCGTCGTGACGCTCGTGCCGGCCCCGCCGCCCGCCGTGGCGGTGACGCGGACGACGTAGACGCCCGCGGCGAACTGGTCGGCCGCGAGCGGGAGCGCG
>JANPJI010000429.1:0-2525 GCA_031425425.1 Rubricoccaceae bacterium | reverse complement strand
CAGCGGTGACGATCACCCCCAGGCCGAAGCCGATGAGCTCGGCCCACGGGGCCGGTGCGTTCGCAGCGATCTCCGCGCGATTCTCATCGTAGCGTCTGCCCGTGCCGTACTCGTTTTGCAGCGCAAGGATCTCGCTGTCCTCAATGTCACGAGGGAACCTGTTGTTCGGGCAGTCAGCACCACCGAGGCGCCCCAGCGCGGCGGCCAGGGCCTCTGCCGGGCGCGGGTTCCCCCCCGCCTCCCGGATCGCAACCTCGAGCGCCCCCCCGATCACGCCCCAGTTCGTCACGACGCCCGCCGCGAGGTCCGCGTCGAAGTCGGCGAAGTCCCCGGAGTACGTGAACGAGGCGAGCGGGTTCGGCGGGTACAGCTCGTACGAGACGCCGATCCCGTCGCCGACGACGATGGGGGCGACGGGCCGCACGCGGACCTCGAGCGCGCGCGTCGCGTGCGCGGGCAGGTTGTAGAGGTAGATCGGGATGACGATGGCCGTCCCCACGTCGAAACCGACGTAGGCCTCCACACCGGCCGGCACGTTGCCCGGGAGGATCAGGCCTCCCACCTCGTACTGCACGCCGGCCGGGAGCCGGAGGAGGACGAACGTGTCGTAGAGGTCCGCGTCTCCGTCGTTGCCGACCGTGAGCGTGTACGTGCTCCAGCGGCCGACACGCGGCGCGAACGGGCCCGAGACGTCGGCCCAGACGGGCACGCCGGGCTCGCCCTCGACGACGGTGATGGCGCCCGTGAGCGTGACCGTCTGGCCGCCGCGCTCGACGACGACGTCGTAGACGCCCGGGGGAGCCCCCTCCAGGTCGAACGTGGCGCTGGCCCCGGCACCCGTCGGGTCGAGCGCGACCCGGGTGCCCGTGACCGTCGTGGCACCGACGAGGCGGACCGTGGTGCCCGCCCCGAACCCCGTCCCGAAGACGGTCGGCGTGACGGTGCCGAGGTTGGCCCCGCGAGCGGGGACGACGCCGTCGAGAGCGAGGGCGCTGCTCGACGGACCGTCCTGAATCGTGACGGTCGCCTCGCCCACGTCGCCAGGCCCGGTCTGCCCCCCGGCGACGGCGCGCAGGGTCACGGTCTCGTCGCCCTCGGCCGCGGAGGCGTCGCGGCGCGGGAAGAGCGCGACGACCGTCCGAGTCGTGTTGGCCTCCGCGCGGACGACGCCCTGCGTCGCCCCAAGCGTGTAGTCGGCGAAGCGCGTCGCCGTGCCGGCGGTCGCGAAGGCGATCGTGAACGGCGTGGCCGAGGCCGGGTGGCGGAGCACGAACGAGACCGGCTCGCCCTCGGGCGTGGCGGCGACGGGGGCCTCGACGGAGACGGCCGCGATGGCTCGAAGCACGGCCACGCCGCGGGTCGACGTGTCGAGCGCGAACGTGAGCCCGCCCGAGTCGCCCTCGACGACGACCGCGCTGAAGGCCCCGCCGATCACCGTGACGCCGTTCCGGATGACCGTGAAGGCGTCGCCGATGGCCGGCGAGTAGCCCGGCGCCAGGCGAACGACGAGCGTTCCGGCCAGTGCGTAGGTGATGCCGTTGAACTCGAGGTCGCCGAGGCGGTCGCTCACGCCGCCTGCACCCACGTCGATCACGACGCGGCCACTCGGGGCGAGCCGGAAGGAGGAGACGGGCTGGAGGGTCGCGACGGGCTGCTCCGGTGTTCCCGGGCTCACGGTCCCCTCGATGATGAGGGCCGACGGGAAGCCGACCGATCCGGTCCCGGTCACGCGCGTCCCTACCGGGACCGATTGCGAACTGGGCGGGTCGAGGTCGAGGCGGACGACGTCCGAGCGGATCTCCGAGCCGGGAAGGCTCCGGAGCAGCCCGCTGAAGTTGACGTTCCCCCCCGCCCCCATCCGGTGGAGCAGCCCCGCGTTCTCGAGCCGGCCCGTCCCCCGCACCCCGCGGATGACCTCGACGGTCGCGCCCGGCTCGTTCCGGAGCACGGCCCCGCTCAGGAGGTTCATCGAGCCGTCGAGCCGGACGACCCCCCGGTTCGTGATCCGAACCCCGGTCAGCCGGTTGAAGTCGTCGCCCCACACGAGCCGCCCGGTGTTGACGAACTGCCCCCCTGTGCTCGTCACGTTCGTGTAGGAGTTCCCGGTCGACGAGGTGACGCGGAGGCCCGTCCCCCCCACGGCGAGCGTCGCCCCGCCCGGCCCCGCGGCGAAGGTGGCGAGCGTCGTGACCACGACGTCGCCGGCCGGCGCGCCCGAGAGCGTGCCGGTCACGGTGAGGAGCCCGCCCCCGCTCACGTCGGCGTCGCCGAGCGAGAGGGTCGCCTCGGCGGCCGCGTCGAGCACGGCGTCGTGGAACGTGCCGGCGCGGCGGAGCGAGAGGGTTCCCACCAGGGCGCGGAGCGTCCCGCCCTCCACGGTGAGCGGGACGCCGAACTGGCAGCTGCTCGCGCAGCCGGCCCCCTCGAGGAGGCCGCGGATGCGGAAGGTCGCGGTGGCCCCGCCGGCGTCGGCGCTCCCGAGGAGCCGGTAGGTGCCGCCCGGGGCGACGTCGAGCGTGCCGCCG
>JANPJI010000428.1:0-3298 GCA_031425425.1 Rubricoccaceae bacterium | reverse complement strand
GACGATCTCGCCGCGGAGGTTCACGAGCGGCCCGCCCGAGTTGCCGGGGTTCACGGCCGCGTCGGTCTGGATGTAGTTCGAGATCGAGTTCGAGCCGCCTTGGAAGCGGCCGAGGCTGGAGACGATGCCGTTGGTGACGGTGTTCGAGAGGTCCTCGGAGAGCGGGCTCCCGAAGGCCAGCACCCACTGCCCGACGCGGAGCTCGCTCGACGGCGCGAACGTGAGCGCGGGGAAGTCGTCGCCCTCGACCTTGAGCACGGCGATGTCCGAGAACGGGTCCGTCCCGACGACCGTGGCGGGCAGCACGCGCCCGTCGAAGAGGCGCACCGAGAGCTCGTCGGCCCCCTCGACGACGTGGTTGTTGGTCACGAGGTAGCCGTCGGCCTGGATGAACGCTCCCGAGCCGAGGCCCTCCTGCTCGCCGCCCGGCCCGCCGAACGGGTCCCCGAACGGGTTCTGGCCGCCGAACGGGTCCGCCTGTGCGCCGCCGCGCGGCGCGAGGCGCGTCGAGCGGACCTGAACGACGGCCGGGTTCACGCGCTCGGCGACGGACGAGAACGCCTGCCCGAGCTCCTCGGCCGTCGCGACAGCCTGCGCCGCCGAGGCGGCGCCCTGCTGCGCGTCCGCGCCGCGGAGAAGCGCCGGCAAGCCGGTCAGGTTCGCGGCGGACGTCACGAAAAAGATGCCGCCGAGGAAGGCCGCAACGACCAGAAGCGCGGCGGAGAGGTTGCGTGTGGCGACTCGCATGGCAGGATCGAGGAGGGGGAAGCCGGACCGGAGAAAGAGGTCGGACGGCCGGGTGCGTGCGGGGTTGCACGGCGCTGTTCTCAACGGCGCGAGGGTGCACTTCGTGCCCTCGTGCGCTCCACGGCCGGGGCGCAGGCCGCACCACACGGCGGGGAACCTCACCGCCGGCATCGCCCGCCCGCCGACAAAAAAAGCGGGGCATCTCACCGATGAGATGCCCCGCCAGATCCTGGTCCGCCGTCCACACACAGACCGCGGCAGGAGGTCGCGCCGGCACAACGCCGGCCGGTCATTTCTTCGTGCCCTGCGCACGAAGGTTGCGTGGGCGTGCGACACGACACGCCCGCGCGGGGCCTAGCGAACGACCGTCATCGGCTGTGTGAGGCGCTGGCCGCCCGCGTCGAGGACGACGAGGTAGGTCCCGGCCGGGAGCCCGGCCGTCACCGTCTCGTGCGCCCCGGCCTCGGTCGCGCCGGCGTGGAGCACGGCGACCTCGCGGCCGAGCACGTCCACGACCGTCACGCGCGCCCAGCCCGCCTCGGCGAGTGAGAAGGCGACGCGCGCCGCACCGCGGTTCGGGTTGGGTGCAGCGGGGCGGAGGTGGATGGTCCCGCCGGCGTACTGGGGAGCCGATGCAACCGGCTCTACCGGGTTGTACAGAGTGATGAAGGGGGAGGCGATCCCGCCCGCTGTCGTGAACCGGCCCCCGATGTAGACGCGGCCGTCGGGCGTCAGGGCCAGTGCATGAACACGGCCGTCGGCCCCCGACGCGAGCGGATGCCAACTCGCCCCATCCCACCGGGCGAGATTGCGCGCGGGCACGCCCGCGGCGTCTGCAAAGAGTCCACCGACGTACACCATGCCGTCTGGCCCGATAGTGAGGGCCGAAAGGGTCGCAGAGCTCGCCCACGTGCCCAGCGACTCCCAACCGACCCCGTCGAACCGGAAGACCTGGGGGAGGGCGGCCGACGGTCCGAATTCGTAGCCCAGGGCGAAAATTTCGCCGTTGGGTCCGACAGAGATTGCGTGGGTGCCGCCCTGTGGGGGCTGCGGGAGCGCGGACCACACCACACCATTCCACCGGGCCATTCCGGAGACCGCCATGCCGCCCGCCGTCTGGAAATTTCCGCTCGCGAAGACCGTCCCGTCGGGTCCCACCGTGAGCGCCCTCACCTGGCCGTCCATGCCGCTCCCGAGCGGGTGCCAGGACGATCCGTCCCACCGAGCGATGCGGCTCGCCGAGACGCCGCCAGCCGCGGAGAACTCGCCGCCGACGTACACGTCTCCGTTCAGGCCGCGGGCCAGAGCGAGCGCATACGGCTGGTCCCCGCTCAGACCTCCCCCGACCGCGCGCCATGCGGCCCCGTCCCACCGGGCGACCCCGCCGGCCGGCTGCCCGCCCGCCTCAGTGAACCACCCGGCGACGAAGATCGAGCCGTCCGGCCCGACCGCCGAGTCGATGACGGCGTCGTTCAGCGACGCTCCGGCCGGGCCGGCGCTGACGTTCGTGAACGCGTCCGGCGTCTGAGCGAGTGCCTGGCCTGCGGCGAGGGAGACGGCCAGCAGGAACGGAGCACGCATCGGCAGAGAGCGTGAGGGACGACCGAGTGTAGGGATCGTCCGGCCCGTGCCGACATGAACTCGCGCGAGTGTTTACCTGCCTGGAATGCCCGGCTCGGTCATCCCCCGCACGTCGAGGAGCGCGTCGAGGTCGGTCCCCTCGGGCAGCACGCCCATCTCGACGACCACGTCGCGCACGCTCCGTCCCTCGGCCGCGGCCTTCTTGGCCACCTTGCTCGCCACGTCGTAGCCGATCGTCCGGTTGAGGGCCGTCGCGATGGCCGGGTTTCGTTCGAGGAGCTCGCGGCAGCGCTCGCGGTTGGCCGTGATCCCGTCGAGGCACGACGTCCGGAACGCGTCGAGGCTGTTCGTGAGGATCTCGACAGACTCCAGGAGCGCGTGCGCCATCACGGGCATCATCACGTTGAGCTCGAAGTTGCCGTGCTGCCCGCCGACCGTCAGCGTGACGGCGTTGCCCATCACGCGCGCGCAGACCATCATCATGGACTCGGCCATGACCGGGTTCACCTTGCCCGGCATGATCGACGAGCCCGGCTGGAGGCTCGGCAGCGCGATCTCGGCGAGGCCACTCGTCGGCCCGCTCGACAGGTGCCGGATGTCGTTGACGATCTTGAGCAGCGCCACGGCGAGCGCGTTGAGCGCGCCGCCCGCGAACACGACGGCGTCCTTCGAGGCCTGCGCCTCGAAGTGGTTCTCGGCCTCGACGAACGCGACGCCGGTCGTCTCGGAGAGGAACCGGATCGCCGCCGGCGCGAACCCGGCCGGCGCGTTGATGCCCGTCCCGACGGCCGTCCCGCCGAGCGCGAGCTCCGCGAGGTCCTCGGCGGCCCACTCGACGCGCCGCGCGGCGCGGCGAACCAGCGCGGCGTAGCCGCCGAACTCCTGGCCGAGCGTCACCGGCGTGGCGTCCATGAGGTGCGTCCGGCCGGACTTGACGACGTCGGCGAACTCGGCGGCCTTGGCGTCGAGG